>NZ_JAUBTT010000059.1:0-54770 GCF_036705125.1 Microcoleus sp. B7-D4 | reverse complement strand
GATTGGAGTGAGTGCCAATGCGATTACATCCGCTAATTTCCGGTTGATTTAGGAAATCAAGAAAAGTACGATCGCCCCTTGAGTAAAAAAGGGCGATCGCACTCTATAGCTACTCAAACAGGTTTATTCAGGGATTTTCCCGAACCTTTCCCTCAATCCATCAGCCGATAACTGCGGCAGTTGTTCTACCAACAATGTCAATTCTGCCACAGGCAATGCTAGTAAATTGGTAAGGGCTGTAGGCAGAATATCACCCAATTCATTTTGGTACATTCTCAAGACATTTTCTGCCAATAATCTTACAGCTTGTTCCCGCCCTTCTTCATCAACTGTTAGCATCGATATTGCCAGCAACAACACTGTAAATTCCGCAGCCGGCAAGTTGGATATTGGAGATAAAAATACTGTCATTCTCTGGCTTAATTCTCCAAATCTAACTCGCAGAAAATTTTCTAAGATTAAGCGCTGCTGTTCTTGTCTGCCTCGTTCTAGTCCTCGTTCTAGTCCTCGTTCTAGTCCTCGTTCTAGTCCTCGTTCTAGTCCTTCTTCTCTAGCTTGTTGCTGTGCTGCTTGTATTTGTTGTTGAAAAAGTGGTGCAATCGCCATAATTAACTCCCGCTCTTCTGGCTCAGGTTCCTGTTGGGTTTCGACTACTAAATGTGACTGTAGACGATACAATAATTCTAGCGCAATAATCCGTAACGGATCGTCCGTTGCTAAAGCACTCAATTGCCCGATCGCCCTTTGCTGTACTTTCCCTTTCCCCAAAATCCTCAACCACAGGGTTTCTGGGATTTCTGGCAACTGGTGAATCGCCACAATTGCTGCTCGCCAGTGCTCCGGGAAAAAATAGATTCCCTCGATCCAATTCTCAGGGTTTGGTATCCCACCAAAACCCTCCACCAGCGCTTTCGATGCTGTGGGTGTCAAAATCCACATTCGGGGCAACAGATCCTCATCATAGCGAGTATTTTCTCTTCTCGCCTGCCGCTCCAATTCACCTCGCAAATCCCATAACTTACTCATGCAGCTCAAGACTTCGCTGACAGTTACCGGATTGCGAAACGGTTCAAAAATTGCAGTTGTGTCAGCCATTTTTCCCAACAATCCCAGGCTTGATGAGTATTCGGGAATTGCGGTACCTGGAGTGAAATAAACATCGATTTCTCGGACTTCCGAAGTCACATCGCGACCGACCTTAACTGTTCCGATGGGTGAAAGCAGTTCTTCTAGGTATTCTTTAGCAAAGCGATCGTGAATGAATCGCGTCATAGAAATTAGGATGATTTTTGATCAGTTAATCCTAGCATAATGTGCGCGACATAATAAAAGTACGATCGCCCATTCGATCCAAAAGGGATCTCGCATCAAAACCCAAGAAACCGGGTTTTTTACCGAATCGGCCGGCTGTAACGCAGTATTTTCGCAAAAACCCGGTTTCTGACCACCCTAACGAATTTACACTGTCTTAGCCCACTCGATCCAAGTTTCCATCGGGCGGAAACCGACTGATTTGTAAAGCTTTGTCGCCCCCGTCAAACTGTCAGCATCAACGCTGAGTTTAGCTGTGTTTGCACCCGCTGCTTTCAACTTATGCAAACCAGCTAACAGCATCGCTTTTCCTAAACCCATTTTCCGAAAGTCGCGCCGCGTACCCAACAATTCAATCCAACCGTCTTTTGTGCCGCTGCGGGCGTTTTTTTGGGGTTTGATTTGACAGTCGCAGAAAGCTGCAAATTTGCGCTCGCCCGAAACAGCAATCAAGTCTAATTCCGGCTGATAATTGGCGTCTTGCATCCAGTAGCGCACGGTTTCCGCAGTTAAATCGTGGTGATTCCAGTGATCGATAAATGACTGGTTGAACATCTCTACCCAGGGTTGGATGTCTTGTTCTCCTGATACGTGTGTCAGTGCAAAATCTGCGGGAAATTCCGGTGTTGGTATGGGTTCGGCGAGGGATCGGGCCATTCTCCAAAAATAGCGATCGACCTCAAAGCCCTGTTTCTCTAACAGCCGCATCTCATCGGTTTTGTCCTCCCGGCTGTAGGTACGCAATTTTGCCGGCAAATTGCGTTCTTTTCCTACTTCGCCCAGCCGCTTTTCTCCCCACTTAATTATGTCTTTTTCTAAACCTTCGCTACGGACATTTGGATGCACGTAAAACCAGAGACAAGCGTCTATTTCCTCTGGCGAATCGGGCATATCTAGGAGTGACAAACCGATCAGTTTGTAATTACCATCTTCCCACAACTGCACGTCACGGGCTTGGTCGAGTTTGGGGGCATCAAGTATTAGCTTGAGTTCAGTTGCAGAGACTTCTTCGCCGAGTCTATCCACTGCTTCGCAAGCATCGATCAAATTTGCGATCGCGCACCAGTCAGTTTCGCCTTTGTAGGAGCGTGTTGTCAAGATATTCATAAAAAACTTGCAATCCGTAATTTCGGACTGTTCCTCTTAATTGGTATGGGCAAACAAGTACAGTAATTCAGACATTTTGGACAAACGTCAGTAACAGGCACTCCGGCCTGTTCCACAAGAAATAAATACTCTTGTGGGGCGGGCACGCGCGCCCGCACCTAAACCGCTTTTAGTATTTGAGAATGGTGTCGATAAAACTCAGAAACCTGTTTATATCACCCAGGCTTTCAGGTTTTATCTCATAGCGCAATCATAAAAATTGGTTTGCCCTTTTGGGCTAGTTTTGTATTGGAGTTTATGGCTGGATGTCGATGAGTCGCGCTCTCTTTCGTTACCAAGCTTGGTGCTTAAATAACTACTATTGTTTGAATAAAGTTTCTACAGCTAAGTAAAGAAGTTGTCACCCCCAGCGGGTAGTTGATTTTTACTTTTGCTCTGTTTTACAATAAATCCTTTTTCAGGGATTTTTGGCTCCTCCTGTTAACTCGCCCGATCGGGGGAGGGGAGAATTTGAACTTATTTAAAAGTTCCCTATTTCAACTATAACCTGAGCTGTTTTTTTTTGCAAGTTTGAAAGCGAGGGATTCTTGCTAGTATTAACGAGGGTGGCATTTGATTGCAGGAGCGCTCTGGCTTTTAACCAGCCGTAATTGTAATTTTTATAACGTTTTCCCCTGAATCGAGGATTTAATTTTATCCAAACGTTAAACTAACGTTAAACTGTTTTTTACTGATTAATATGAGGTAAATATGCTCGACAACCTCGATTTAGATATTTCCCTGGATAAAGAAACCTATGATGCCAAGATAGAAATTTTAATGCAACAGTTGCGATCGCTCCAACTGGCCTGCAGGGAAAAAAAATTGCCCGCAATTATCGTCCTCGAAGGTTGGGCCGCCGCCGGTAAAGGCGCGCTGGTCAAAAAAATGGTGGGGTACATGGACCCGCGCGGGTTTGCGGTACACCCGATTTGGCCGCCGTCAGATGCAGAAATAGGGTATCCTTTCCTGTGGCGATTTTGGCAGAAACTCCCCGCCCGTGGCAAAATTGGCTTTTTTTATCACAGTTGGTACACTCACATTTTAGAAGACCGATTGTTCGATCGAGTCTCCGACGCAGAAGTACCGACAGCCATCAGGCAAATCAACGCCTTCGAGCGGCAGATGGTAGATGACGGCGCCGCAATTGCCAAATTTTGGATTCACCTGAGCAAAAAAGAGCTCAAGCATCGGCTCAAAAAACTAGAAGACGACACCTTACAAGCTTGGCGAGTGCGGCCCGAAGATTGGAAACAAGCCAAAAAATACCAAGAATACACAACTTTTGCCGAAGAAATGGTAGCCCAAACCGGCACGGGCCCGGCACCTTGGACGCTAGTAGAAGGCGATTGTCAACGGTGGGCAAGAGTCAAAGTTTTGACCCAAATGGCAGCGACAATTACAGAAGCCTTAGACAGACTGCCGACGCAATCTGCACCCGTGAAATTGCCACCTCAAGAAAGCTTGCAACCCACCGAACCAGACTTGCTGGCCCAAGTAGATTTAACTCAATCGCTGTCGCCCGACGAATACAAACAGCAACTTCGCGAGGAACAAACCCGTTTTGGCCAACTGCAACAAAGCATCTACGAAGAGGAAATCCCCGTGTTAGTGCTGTTTGAAGGTTGGGACGCCGCCGGTAAAGGAGGAGCAATCAAACGCTTGACGGACATATTAGACCCCCGCAGTTACATCGTTAATGCCTTTGGGGCGCCGACAGACGAAGAAAAAGCGCATCACTACCTGTGGCGGTTCTGGCGGCGGCTGCCAACGGCTGGTAAAATCAGCATTTGCGATCGTAGTTGGTATGGTAGAGTGCTGGTCGAGCGAGTCGAAGGATTTGCCACCGAACCCGAATGGCGCCGAGCTTATCAGGAAATCAACGAATTTGAGGAGCAACTCACCAGTTTCGGTTGTGTCTTAGTTAAATTCTGGCTGCACATCAGTCCTGACGAGCAACTAAAGCGGTTTACAGAGCGGCAAAACAATCCATTTAAACAATACAAACTCACCGAGGAAGATTGGCGGAATCGCCAAAAGTGGAATTATTATGAAGTGGCGGTGAATCAAATGATTCAGCGCACCAGCACGCCGCTTGCTCCCTGGACGCTAATTGCGGCCGATAACAAGTATTATGCTCGTGTTAAAGTAATTCAAACGGTAACGCAGGCAATTCGGAATCAACTGAAGCGCCGATAAATTGGGATTGGTGAATCGGTAACAGGTAATGGGGAAAAAAGTAGGCAGAACAAAGCAGGCTTGAATTGTCAATTCCACCTACGGCGTGCTCGATCCATTACCAATTACCAATCAACTATTACCAGTTATCAATTACCAATTAACTGTCAGCAATCTGTGACTGGAAGTAGCGGGCTTCACCCTGCAGCCAATAGTTGATAGCTGACCGGAAGCGAGCATCAGGATAAATGCGATCGGACTGCGTTATTCGCGAAAGTTAAAAACCCACCGATGCCCGTATTTCCTCCCGCAGCTAAATTCGCGCTCGTTTCCAAACTTCTGTACTAATTTATGAAGACACAGAATATTGCAAGATGCCAGAACTGTTAGCTCGCATTCTATTTCTATTCCTCCTGTTCTCACTGATCAAATCGTGGTGGGATCAATCAGGAGGCAAAGACAATCCCTTATTAGACCGGCTGCGCGTTTTGCTGCTGATCAGCCTTTTGATCCTAGCTTTTTTTGCACCAGACACCCCGGTCGGAGCAGCGATTTTCGGGCTCATAGCCTTCTTCTTTAAGCCGCTGGGTTTTTCCATCACTCTGCTGGTGATTGCATCGGCGCTGATCACGAACGGGGGCATCCGCAACCCGGCGCCGAGAATGATTTTGGCAGCCCTGCTAGTTTTGATCCTTTCGAGTATGCCAGTTGTCGCTTACTGGTTCGCGGAGCAAGCAGAACGGGACGCCGCTGCAGCCGTCCGCACAGCTTGCTGCGATGAAACCGCAGCGGCGATCGTCCTCTTGGGCAAGGGAACCACTCAGCCTCACATCCCCAACCGAGTAGCGATTCAACTGACAGATACAGGCAATCGCCTGCCCTATGCAGCAGTTTTGTACCGCCAAAAAGTGGCACCGATGGTCATCGTTACCGCTGGCCCCAGACCAGAGTTGGAGGGTTATGTTGGCGAAGCTAAGGATATCGAGACTTTGCTGGCAAACAACATGGGCGTGCCGCGCAGCAGTATCGTTCTCGACGATAACGGCAGCAACATACGCACCAGCGCCCAAGAGGTGAGAAAGATACTCGACACCCGTGGCGCCCCGCGCAAAGTAATCCTGGTAACATCTGCGATTCAGATGCGCCGTGCCAGCCTCGCTTTTGCGAATATGGGAATCCAGGTGATTCCTAGGGCTACCGACTTCTACACTTTTCAACCCACATCAGGAGGGAAATCCAGTAGACTCCGCTTAGACGCGGGAGATTTTTTGCCTAGTGCAGAAGCTTTGGTAACTACGACGCGAGTATTCGATGAATATTTCGGGTCTTTCTATTACTATTTGCGCGGCTGGCAAGCTCCCAGGGCCTAAAGTGGCAAGTTGCTGGTGTTTTTCTTAGGCAACAGCGACTGCTCCCCAGATTGGTTTAAAATCTGATGAGAATGAGACCTTTGTGGGGAGCTGTTTTTTCTCATTCCGGCGGGGTCGCCGACAATCAAGTTTGCCATAAATGCAAACAAAACCCAAAAGATAACTGGCTCCCACGGGGATTTTGTGGGCTTTGCTTCAGGGGTTTTGACAGATTCAACGTTGACTTTGATGTCTAGTTTGCCTTCAATTTCTTTGCCTTTGAGAACTCCGTCGTTGCACACACCCTTAAAAATCATGGGAGCGGGCTTTGGTGCTTCTGCTTTCGGTTCGTCTGCCATTTTTTTATCCTGGTTTTGGTGAATCCGGTTGGATAGTACATTCTTAAAGGTTCGGGGGTTTTCCGGACAGGATTTGGCGAACTCTGAAAGAATTAAGTTAAATATGCACCCCGCCCCTTGCTGGGGCTTAAATATAAGAATCTGAAGGCATTTCCAGCTAGTGCTGGTTTGTTTTAGATAGCAGCGTTGCCTTGAAGCTGCTACTTATATATCCGGGTGAAGGGAAGATTTTTATGCAGAGTACAGGTTTTTTATGAAAAATTTATTTGCTCCCGGCAGGCCCAAAGGTCAACAGCCTTAAATAAGGTGTCCCGCATCTTGCGTTGTATTTTTCGGGCAGACGGGACACCACACAAAAATTTCATCAAATTATGAGCTTGCCTTATCTCACCTAAGAAACCCAGTTTCTTCCCGCAGCAGGCCCAAGTGACGCAATTCGGTTAATAAAGGGGGCTTATGGCTCAATAGCGCGCCAGGAATGCCAATCTAAAATTTAAAATGATCGAAATAATCGAGTGTGAATATATCCACCAGCCAACTATCTTCCCTGCAACCCGAACAACTGGCAGCTTGGGCAAAAGAGGCAATTAATCGCAGTAAATCCGGTCAAATCCCTGCGTACATACCTCTCCTAGCGCAAGCGGATCGACAAGGGTTTGCCGTGCAAATTCGGGCAATTGACGCGCAAATTATGAGCTGGGGTAGCATTGCTCAAACATTCCCGCTGATGAGTGTAGTCAAGCCTTTTGTGCTGCTTTATTTGCTGTGCGAAGTCGGCGAAAAAACGGTATTTGACTGCGTTGGCTGCGAGCCTTCGGAACTGCCTTTCAATTCCCTAACTCAACTCGAAATAGACGAAGGGAAGCCGAGAAATCCGATGATTAATAGCGGGGCGATCGCCCTAGCGTCTTTGATTCCCGGTCAAAATGCTGTGTCGCGCTGTCAAAACTTGCGAACTTGGCTGAATCAACAGGCAAACAGTCAGTTATTTGTTGACGAGTTAATGCTCGATTCAGTGAAGGAAAACCCGAATAAAAATAATTGGAATCTCGCCTTGAAAATGGTAGAATCGGGTTATATTCAAAATGCAGAAATTGCTTTAGAAACCTACAATCGCATCTGCTGTTTGTCGGGAACTGTGGAGGATTTAGCTAAGCTGGGGATGGTTTTGGTAAATAGTGGCGATCGAGCAATGGGGGAAAACTGCCGTACTGTCAAAGCGCTGATGGCGACTTGCGGTTTGTATGAAGCATCGGGCCGCTTTGCGCTGCGGGTGGGACTGCCGGCTAAGTCGGGAGTTAGCGGGGCTTTGGTGTCGGTAATTCCGGGTCAAGGTGCGATCGGCTTTTACAGTCCGCCCCTGGATAAAGACGGAAATTCTATCGGTGGCTTATTTCTGTTAGAAAAAATAGCTAAAACTCTGCGGCTAAGCGTATTTGATTAGATTGGGAATTGGGAATTGGGAATTGGGAATTGGGAAACAATATAATTCCGTAGTGGCGGGTTTTACGACAATATCTAATCAGTACAAACACGCTTTATAAACCCGCCCCCACACTGCTAATAATGTACATCAACCAACAGGGGCGATCGCCTGAAAAAATGTATATTTCGATTTCCCGTGGGGCGGGGGCGGGTTTTTGAGATTATTTGTTTGAGGCGTAGATTGTCGAAAAACCCGCCCCCACAACCAATATTTTAATTCCCCAGTATGAAGTAATTGGGCATAATTAACAGCACATAATTTCACAACTAATGCCCCATGCCCCATGCCCCATGCCCCATGCCCCATGCCCCATGCCCCATGCCCCATGCCCCATGCCCCATGCCCGATAACTAATGCTTTTCGCCCAAAATAGCATAAACCACAGTCTCTTCTTTTTTGCCGCGCAATTGAATCGAGCCTACTTTTTGGCCTTCGTAGCGATCGCGCACGTAAGCAAAAGTCCTCGCCGTCACCAACAAATTAAAAGGACTGTCAGAAACAATTTCCTTATTCATCGCCTCCAATCTAGCAGCAACGTTGACAGCATCGCCGATCACAGAATAATTCAAACGCCGGGAACCGCCCACGCTACCAGCAACTAACTGTCCGGTATGCAAACCGATGCCAAACTTAATTAAAGGTTTGTGTTCAATTCTAAGCTGCTGATTAAGTTGGTGCAGCCGTTCGTGCATCGCAATACAAGCCGCAACTGCATTCAAAGCATCTTGTTGAATTTCTCGATATTCGGTATGGCAAAAAGGCACTCCAAAAACTGCCATAATTGCATCACCGATGTATTTATCTACAACGCCGCCGTGATCCATAATACAGTTAGTCATCGCTTCCAAATAATTGTTCAACCAGGTGAGTAAATCTCGCGGCGGCATTTTTTCTGAAATCGAAGTAAAACTACGAATATCCATAAACAGCACCGTGGCTGTAAGTTCTTGAGGTTCCAGTTCTCCCTGTTCAAATATCTCCGCTTTGCGTTCCCAAATAAGCTGAGCTGTCTCTGGAGCGACGTGCTTTTCAAATAACCTCATCAACTGCTGCTTTTCGTACTGTTCCCGCAGTTGCAAAGCAGTGCCAGATAAAATGAGGGTGCCGATAGGTGCGGCAATCGGAACCCACCAAAAAAAGAAGCCAAATAACAAAGCACCAGCCCCAATCCAAATTATAGGCAAACCGAGAGCGATCGCAATTCTCTCCTTAACACCTCGGTTGCCCAGAACCAAGGCCGTAAGCGGGCCAATCCCCAACAATAACAAAATTTCTAGCAGTATCGGCAGCCGCCGTAGCAAGCGTTGATTGAGCAAATTGTCAATCAACGCTGCATATAAATAAACCCCAGCCGTAGTCTTGTCGAGAGGTGAAGATATCGGATCGAAACCGGTAGCAACTATGCCCACTAAAACTAACTTATTAGTCAGAGCATCTGCGGGAATTCTACCTTCTACGACATCAACAAAAGCATAGGTAGGTAGATTTTCTGTTTTCCCCGGCCAGTTAACCCAGACTTTTTTTTCCTGCTTATTTTTGGACTGTGGGAGCAATACTGGATCTTGGGGATTAGCAGCATTGTACCTGTGAATCATTGCTAAACCGAAATTAGGAATCCCGTTGAGAAAGATTTTTGACTCGCGGCTAATACCGTCGCTATCGGGTTCCTGGCCGATGTGGCCGACACCTGCGGCGGCGGCTTTTAAAGATGCTACGGGTTCTTCTTTGGTGGTTCTAGCGAGTACAACTTTGCCGTTGGCGGCGATCGCAGCGGCTAAAATATCATCTTTCGGACTTGGATCGAGGAAAAGAATGTCAAAACCAACTGCTGTAGGGGGGGATTTTTTCAGCGCTTCCAGCAGTTGGGCGTAGCGGTTGCGAGGCCAAGGAAATTGACCGTATTCCTGCAAGGAATGCCGTTCGATCGCAATTACCACAATTCTCTCATCCCATCCGGGATTTGGCAAAATTCCCGATTCTCGAATTTGAAATAGGGTTTTGTATCCCAAATATTCAAGGGGTTTCCACATTCCAAAGTGCAGCATGGCGACAGACATTATACCTACTGCTGCTCCTGTGAGCCAGGGAGGGTTTGTTGCTATATATTGCCGCAGGCAGAGCAGTTGATTTTGTTTGAGATGATCGATCCATTTTTTGAACTTCATGCAATTAATTTGACGCAATCATTGACATTCGAGTCCTAACTTCGAGAGGAATGGGAGTCAATCGATTTTAGATTTTAGATTTTAGATTTTAGAGGCGACCCCACGGATAAATTCGGGGGACAAGTTTCATCGGATACAGGTTTTTTATTTGTGGGTCCTGAGTCTGCGAAGGAATGAATCCGGGGGCTTGTATCCTGGATGCTTTCGGTCATGAAGTTTTACGAGACCGTAAGGGCGAAGGGTGGGGGCAAAATTTATTTATTTTGACTACCAAGTTTCACCGCAAAATGCTTCGCACCTACACAAAATAATCAACCCAGATAGGACTTAGGATATAACTCACGTCCTCAGAGACTGCCCGCGTATATTACTCGCGACGATAGGTTGTTTAGCGAACTGCGAAGCTGTAATGCCTTTCTGTGACTGACGGGCCTCGCACTAAGATTTTGAGGCGGCGGCTTGGCGGTAAAATTCCTTGGATTTTGAAGTTGCCCTTTCGATCGATCTTAATTTCTTCGTTGTGGACATAAACTGTGTCGATCGGGTTAATTTGACCGCTGAGGCTATAGATATTGCCGCTGAGTCTCAACAAACTGCGGACTTTGAGTTGAGCTAGGCGAGGGCTGGCTGAGGGCGCCACGGGCGGGGTTTGAGGGAAAATAGTCGTGGAGTTGCCGCTGTTGAGAACTACTTCCGAGTCGGTGTTGCCGGATACTACGACTTGACCTTCAATAGTTTCGACTGCGGTTTTGCCGCCGCCGACGCTGACGCCAAAGGAGGTACCGCGGACTCCGGCAACGCCTTCTGGGGTTTCAACCCTGACTGGGGCCCTTTTGGCAGAACGGGTTTTTTGGGCAATTTGACTGGATTTGCCGAGTCCGCTGAAGGTATTGAGGGCGACTATTTGGTTCGGCGGGATAATTGTTGAGGTGTTGGCTGCGGGAGTTGTCGCAGCAGTTTTGCCGATCGACAACCTGACTCGCCCCCTGCTGACAAAAATGGCTGTGTCTTTTTCACCACCTGCACTGCTTGACAAATTGGATATTCTGACTGCGGTTTTTTCGGCAACTTCCACGACGCCGATGTTGTTGTCGATGCCTAAACGGGCTGTGGAATCGGGGCCGGTGATGATTTCGTCTCCGGGGGCGAGTAGCCGATCGCCCACGACCGCTGGCCGCCCTTTAAAGCTGACTGTACCCCGAATTTCTTCTATTTCGAGCGATCGCCCAGTCGCTGTTCCCTGAGCCTTTATCGTCTCTGCTGGGGATAAATTCGCCGCCACTGTTGCCGGATTTTTGGGAGATTTTGAGCCGGCTGGCAGTGCTGGCGGTCGAGCGAGTGAGACAATTTTAGTAGGGTTCGAGGGCTGTTTGGGGGATGGAGAGGGCGGACTGGCGATCGTCCCACGAAAGGGCGACAGACTCGCCAGCACAGCCAAGGACAAACTTAGGAGCGGAATTTTGGTCGATCGCCCACAGGTAAAAATTTTATTCATAATTTCAGTTTTGTGATCTTGAAGTTCCTTGACTTCCTTTCCTCTATTAGACTCCTTAAATCCGGCAATCGTTCCATTTTTTATGCCGTAACACAGCAGCAAAAATAAACTTTATCAGCCTGAAAGTTTAGCATTAAAAATTCTTTTTTTGGTCAGATTTTAGTAAACTGTTACAACATGGCATTTTACTAAAATCTGAGCTTCGGGAAATTTTGCCAACCCGACTCAAAGTCCTTTGCTGCATGAAGTTTCGCCGCTGTCAACATCAGAGAGGGCAGATTTATATATAGCCAACATAAAATTAATTACTGCTTTTGAATGCCTTTTGGCTTCTGCCTGAAGGATGACTAATTTGGGATAAATTCTGTAGTTGTGGCAATTAATAAAAAACTTCTTTTTGCGAAGCAATAAAAAATAATTATCTAAGTGGTGAACAGCCTCTGCCAGTGGAGCTTGCCGCTGTGAAACCTTATGAAGCAAACCCAAGCGAATCAGGGTAGACGATCGACGCACTCCGACTAGAATACCGTCTTTTAGGGAAAGTTGGTGGAAATTTCGATGGAAAATCATAGGGAGCGATCGGCTGCTGGTGTTGCTGTTCCGAAGTAGACGCCAAACTGTAAAATAAACGGTTGTATAGAGCAGGAGAACAATTTCAGTGGCAATAGAAGTAGGTCAGAGAGTTAAGGTGCGCCGTCTCAGAGATCGGATACCTGCAAATATAGTGGGCAAGATAAAGGAGAATCCAGTAGGCACTGTTGACGGATTCAGAATGGTTGACGGTAGCGGAGTAGGCGTGGTTGTCAAGTTTGACGGTTTTGCGACTTGGTTCTTTGAAGATGAGCTAGAACCCGTTTAACAGATGTAGAAGGAAGAGGGGCACGACACGGATTCGGACACGGATACACGGATTGAATTTAACTGTGTTTCCTTTCGTCTCCTACTCTCCCCCTCTCCTACTCTCCCCCTCTCCCCCTCTCCCCCTCTTCCTCCACTCTCCCCCTCTTCCCCTCTCCCACTCTCCCACTCTCCTCTTCCTCCACTCTCCCCCCTCCCCCACTCTGGCTGAAGGTTGCGCTTAAATGTTAAAGAGTAAGCTTTGGCAGTGAGAACAGAAAATGGCTTTGATTTTGACATTTTTGGGCAAAGGCGGCACTGGCCGCAGTACGATCGCGATCGCAACAGCTAAAAAATACGCGGCTCAAGGCAAGCGAGTTCTGCTGCTTGGCCAAGATCCGGGCCCTGCATTGGGTATTCTGCTAGGGGTTCCTCTGACTCTCAGCCCCCAGGAAATCGCCCCCAACCTCAAAGCAGTTCAGGTGCAAAGCGCGCCGCTGCTAGAACGCAGGTGGGACGAAGTTAAACAACTAGAAGCTCAATATGTCCGTACTCCGTTTTTCAAGCAGATTTACGGTCAAGAATTAGGGGTGTTGCCGGGAATGGACAGCGCGCTGGCGTTGAACGAACTTCGGGAATACGACGACAGCAAACAATACGATGTAATTGTTTATGACGGCAATGGCGGCATGGATACGCTGCGGATGCTGGGAATGCCGGAAATTCTGAGTTGGTACATCCGCAGGTTCCGTCAAGCTTTGGTAGATTCGGATTTGGGGAAAGCGCTTTCACCTTTTATTCAACCGGTTGTGAGTACCGTGTTGACGGTGGATTTGTCGGGAGACAATGCTTTTCAATCTACTAAGCAAGTCGATAATCTTTTGGATAAGGGTAAGGAAGCGCTGGCAGATCCGAACCGCACGGCCGCTTTTTTGGTGACGACTGGAGATGCAAGTGCGATCGCAACTGCCCGTTATCTTTGGGGAAGTTCTCAACAAGTTAGTTTGACTGTGGGCGGTGTCATTGTTAATCAAGCACCGGTTACAGAAGCTATTACTGCCGAGTTTGATCCTTTGACGGCTGTTTCGGTTCCGGCGCACAGTGACAATAATTGGCAGCCGCTAATTGATGCTTTGCCAGATTTTTCTGAGGCGGCAAAAGCTCCCAAACCGATTAACATAAACATTGCACAGCGTCAAGTTAGTTTGTTTTTGCCTGGGTTTGACAAGAAAGAAATTAAATTGATTCAATCCGGGCCGGAAGTGACGATCGAAGCGGGCGATCAGCGGCGCAATATTTTGCTGCCTCCGGCGCTAACTGGGAAATCTGTTACGGGTGCTAAGTTCCTGAATGGTTACTTGATTATTTCTTTTTAGGGTAAGGAAGAAGGCACGACACGGATTTTGACACGGATACACGGATGAATTATCGAGTTCTCTAATATCATGTCTCGTTGATTCGTTGTTGTGTAATTTCTGCGATCGTAGTGGCGGGTTTCACAAACCATAATCGCCGGGAAAAAACAATCTCGAAAACCCGCCCTCTCCCCACGGTAAATCGAAATTTACATTCAGATTTACCGTGGGGTGGGGGCGGGTTTATATAGATTGTTGGTCATCGTTATATATTGTTGGTGAACCCGCCTCTACGAACCAAAGGTACATTCAAGGGAGCATCTCACTTATGCAGCCCTCCGCTAGAAATTGGAGCCAGGAGTCAGGAGTCAGGAGTCAGGAGGAAAGAAGAAGAAGGAAGAAGGAAGGAGGAAGAAGGAAGGAGCCATAATAAGTGTTTTTACAAATATGAGATGCTCCCACATTTAACCGCCAAATCTGCTACAATATCCAGACAGGTTTCACGATTACTGGTAAAGTTAATCCCTAACTTCCAAACCATCGACTCTTATGAAAGCAAGAGATATTATTAGTCTGCAAGCCCTTGGCGCTGCTTTAGCTAAACTAGATTCATCTGTCCAGCTTGGCGAGTTGGAAGAGAATATAAGTCGTCAGATATTGGCTTTAGAAAAATTAGCCGAACAAAACAACACTCTGAACGAAATTTACACAAAAGAACGCCTCGAATTAAAAGATAAGTACCAAGCAACATCAAAAGACAAACGATACCAGCCGACAAGTGACAGCATTTACAGCACGGATGCTGCAAATTTAAGCCCTTCCTTTCCTCAGCCGCCTGAAGAAATGGAAAATCCCTCTGAAATAGCTAAAGCCTTTGACAATTTAATTGCATCTTTTAATAAAATCAAAAGCCTGTACGCGGTTGAAAACCCCCTAGAAAGTTTTCAAATCATCATGGAACAAGAAGCGATCGCACCTTTGATTCTGGAAGGTTACGATCGCATTCGAGCGCTATTTCCTACGGAAAGATTAGGCTTGGAAGTGAAAACCGATCCAGAAATTGCCAACTGGCGATCGCTGTGGATTGCTATCTACACTAAACTCGAAGTCGAGGAAGCTTTTGCAAAGTTAAACATCCTTGATGATAGTTGGTGGCTCGAAGCTAAAATAGCTGCCCCCAAAAATGATTTACATATTAGCCTTGAATGGGAGTCAAATGAGATTTGATTGGTCTGAATATTTGAATTTAGCTCAAGAGTTAGCAGCCACCAATAGTGAAAGTTCACCTAACAGGGAAGCCAAGTTGCGATCGGCGATAAGTAGAGCATACTATTCGACATTTTGCCTAGCGCGAAATTACTTGCGCGACATTGAAAAAGACCCAAGACTTTTTCGTAAGAATCGCGATATCAACGAACATCAATATGTAGCAGAAGAATTTATCTACCACCCAACTAAAAAGAAAAACATGGTCAAAATAGGTGAAAATTTAAGCAGATTGAGAGAACTTAGGAATAAAGCTGATTATGACGATACTATGTTTAACTTACAAAGAGAAGTGAAAACTGCGTTAATGCTAGCTCAGAATATTATTTCAGCGTTAAGTAACTTAACTGAATAATCCGGTAAATCTGAGATGTTGCACCATTCTCAATAAGCTTTTTATGAACAGGCTTTCCGGCCTGTTCCACAAGAAAATTCACTCTTTGTGGAACAGGCATCTTGCCTGTTCTTGAGAATGGTGCAACCGATAAATCTGAGATGTTGCACTATTCTCAATAAGCTTTTTATGAACAGGCTTTCCGGCCTGTTCCACAAGAAAATTCACTCTTTGTGGAACAGGCATCTTGCCTGTTCTTGAGAATGGTGCAAGATGTGAGGTAAATGGGAATCGATCGCAATAAACTTAAATGGCAACTCGTGCAAAAACCCGGTTTATTGAAGAAACCGGGTTTTTTAAGACAATTACCTAACTTTTACCGTTACCGTTTCCATTGCCGCCAGTCGTTAGCAAAACCCGCTTAGCTAAAGGTTCCGGCACTTCTTGCAGTCGATCGAACTCCCAATTAAAAAATCCGACTCCCATTGTCTGCGATCGCAATTCTACGATCAAATTCTGCATTTCTGCGATCGGCAAATAGGCAGAAACTGCATCCCATCCCTTCCACTCTTTTTTACCTTCGTAGCCGAGAATTTGGCCCCGGTGTCCGCTGACCAACTGCAACACCTTTGATGTACACTCGTTCGGAGCGCAAATTTCAACTTTGGCGATCGGCTCCAGCAATGCCGGTTCGCACTTGGCCATTCCCTCCTGCATCGCCAAACGCGCCGCTTGCTTGAAAGCTTGTTCGGAACTGTCAACGGTATGATAGGAACCGTTCGTCAGCGTCACCGCTACGTCTACCACCGGGAAACCCAGCGGGCCGCGATCCAAATACTCGCGCACTCCCACTTCCACGCCGGGAATGTACTGTTTTGGGACGACGCCGCCGACTATTTTGTCGCTAAAGGTGAAACCTTCTCCGCGAGGCTGCGGTTGAATGTCGAGGTACACGTCGCCAAACTGTCCGTGCCCGCCGCTTTGGTGTTTGTAGCGCCCGTGGATGGAAGATGCTGGTTTGCGGATGGTTTCTTTGTACGGCACTTGCGGTAAGTGAGTTACCATCGGCAAATTATACTTGCGGCGCAACCTGTCTAAGGCAACTTTCAGGTGGATTTCGCCTTGACCCCAAAGTATAATTTCGTGAGTGTCGCCGTGCTGTTCCCAGACTAAAGATGGGTCTTCTTCTAGCAATTTAGCTAAAGCGGAGCTCAGCTTAACTTCATCGTTGCGCTTTTCTGGGACGATCGCCCGTGCGTAGACAGGCGGGATGATTTCGGCTTTTGGCAATTCTTCCGATCGGTCTTGCGCCAGCGTATCGCCTGTTTTCAAGCCTTCTAGCCTTCCCAAAGCCACAATTTCCCCGGCGCTGACAGACTGCAAACTTTGCGTTTGCTGGCCGGTCAAGCGGTACAAACCGTTAACTCGAACGCCGTTCAAATTTGCTCCGTCTGCCAGCGTGCCCCGCCACATTCTCACTAACGATAGTTTGCCTCCTTGCGGTGTGTAATAGGTTTTGAGGATTTGAGCTAGAACTTTGTTTTCACTTTGTATAATGCCACGGCGATCGGCTGTTGTTTCCGGTGTCGGCGCTTCCCTCAGCAAAGCTTCCAGCAGAGGCCGCACGCCGAAATCTTGTTCGGCGATGCCGATGAATACTGGCACAATTAAATCTGCGCCTAATTCCATCTTTAAATCGCGGGTAATTTCTTCGGCGTCGGGATTGATTTCTTCGAGCAATTCTTCGAGTAAATGGTCGTCAAAATTCGCCAATTCTTCGAGCATTTGCTGCCGCGCTGCGCTTTCTTGTGCTTTGAGGTGTTCTGGAAGCGGGACGGGATCTGCGGCGGCGCCCGGATGGTAGTGGTAAGCTTGTTCGGTTACTAGGTCGATAAAACCGATGATTTGTTCGTTTTTGCCGATCGGATATTGGTGAGGTACGATCGGTCTACTGGAAACGGATTTGAGCGCGTCGATCACCTCGGTGAAGTTGGTGCCGCAAGTCGTTTCGTCTGTGTAAGCTCGATCGATCTTGTTGATGAAAACTAAGTGGGGAATTTCCCAATCATCGAGGAATTTAAACAGGGGTGCGAGGGTTAAAGTGCGATCGGCAACGGGTTCGCAAACAATTATCGCCGCATCCACACCAATCAGCGCATTGTAAGTTTCTTGGGCAAATTCTACCGAGCCCGGACAGTCGAGAAATGTGAAGCGGACGCCTTCATATTCAGCGGTGGCGGCGTTTACTTCTACGCTCATTTGGCGATCGCGTGCTTCGGGCGAACTATCACCTATTGTGTTGCCATCTTTGACATTTCCTTTGCGGGTAATTGTTCCTGTCACCGACAGCAAACTTTCGAGCAGTGCGGTTTTTCCGCTTAAATAAGGGCCAACAATTGCAACGTTCCGCGTGGCCCCAAGGACTTTGTGGTTCATAATAGCCTCCAACAGAAAACTTGTTTTCTATTGCTCTTGGTGCAATCAGTTCTATACCATTTTCTAGACTTTTTCTAGGTTAATTTTTCTTGCAGTTTTGAGCAATTTCCGATTTTGGTATGATTCTATACTTTTGACGGTAGCGTGTTTTGAGTGACGCAAACAAAAATTGTAGTTTTTCTTAATATTTGGATTTTTTAACCGCAGAGAACGCAGAGAACGCAGAGGAAGAGAAGAGAGAGACTAATAATTCCGATGAAGAGCGGATTTGATATCACTCTTCCTCTGTCTCGATTGGTCTAATTTCTGAGCAGTCGCAAACCGCTTAATGTGACTATTACTGTAGAGCCTTCGTGACCGATTACGCCGAAAGGCATGGTGATGTTTCCGAGAAAATTGGCAGCCAGTAACACTATAATGCAACTGAGTGCAAAAACAATGTTTTGTTTGACAATTTTTTGAGCGCGGCGGCCTAAACTAATTGCTTTAGCTAGTTGCTCTAATTTATCTGCCATTAATACTATATCAGCAGTTTCTAAAGCAACGTCGCTGCCGGAAATTCCCATCGCAATGCCGACGGAAGCTTGAGCGAGGGCGGGGGCGTCGTTGATGCCGTCTCCTACCATTGCTACAGTTTGATACTGGGTTTGCAGTTGTTTTATTGCCTGCACTTTGTCTTCTGGCAAAAGTTCGGCGTAGACTTCTTTGATGCCTAATTGACGGGCGATGTGTTGAGCTGTTTTCTCGTTGTCGCCGGTTAGCATAATTATATGTTCTACGCCTAATTTTTGCAAGTGTTTTACTGTTGCTGCTGCTTCGGGGCGGAGGGTATCTGCTACTGCAATGATTCCCAAAAGCCGATCGTTCTTTGCTACCCAAACAACGGTTTTACCTTCGGCTTGCAACTGCTGGCTGATTTGAGTCAATTCGGAGGTTGCTTCGACAAATTCGGCTTTACCAATGGCAATGATTTGATTGTTGACTTTGCCGACAATTCCTTGGCCGATTTTTGCTTGTACGTCGGTAGCGGTTGACAATTGTAACTGTTGCTGCTGGGCGGCGCTGACAATTGCGTGGGCGATCGCGTGTTCGGAATGAGCTTCTAGGGCTGCAGCCAATTGCAGAACTTCTGTTTCAGTATATCCGGCTGCTGGTACAATTTGGATAACTTCGGGTTTTCCGGTGGTGAGAGTTCCGGTTTTGTCAAAGGCGATCGCCCTGACTTTACCAATCATCTCTAATTGCGCGCCACTTTTAAACAAAATCCCCTGTCTCGCCCCATTAGCAATTCCCGAAAGCAGCGCCGGCATAATCGAAGCCATCAGCGCGCAGGGGGATGCGACTACTAGGAAAATCAGCGCCCGATAGATTGTCTCTTCCCAATTCCAGCCCAAAACAAAGGGCGGCAAAGTTGCGAGAAGCAAGCCTAAACCTACAATTAATTTAGCATAACCGCGCTCGAATTTTTCCACAAACATTTGAGAAGGCGGCGCTGCTGTTTGCGCTTCTTGAACCAGCCGAATCACTCGCTGAATCAAGCTGCTTTCTGGAGTTTTATGAACTTCGAGTTTCAGCGCGCCGACACCGTTAATTGTACCTGCATAGACTTCATCGCCGCTGGTTTTTTCCACGGGCATCGATTCGCCGGTAATCGAGGCTTGATCGATCGCACTGTAGCCTTCTATAATTATCGCATCTGTGGGGATGATTTCTCCGGGCTTGACTAAAATGTAATCGCCTATTTCCAATTTGTCGATCGCAACTTCCCGTTCCCCGCCGTACATTACCACTCTAGCAGTATCCGCAGTCAAACTCATCAAACTGCGGATGCTGCGTTCAGTCCGCTGCATAGCATAACCTTCAAGGGCGCCGCTAATTGCAAAGATTAAAATCAACACCGCACCGTCAACAATTAAATGATATTCTTGCCGCCATAGCCCTAAACCGGCCGCGCCCAAAGCAGCGACAATCATTAACAAATCTACATCTAATTCGCGTTCTTGAAAAAGGGTTGTTAAGCCTTCGCGGGTACTGGAATAGCCGCCGATAACATAAGCTGCGGGTAAGATTAACACGGCTACACCCAGCCAGCCGAATTGCAGGGCTAGCGAACCCAAGATTACTAGAATTCCGCACAGGGCGGCAGTCACAGCATCTGGATGTTCTTCTGCGAGGCGCCAGAGGCGAGAATTGGGGAGGGAATTGGGAGTCATGGGGGAAATTTGATTTGGTAGATGACTCCTTTACCCTAAACCTTGACATTAGTGTCAATGTCAAGAGTGAAACCAAAATAAATCCAGCATCAACTCGCCCCTCGTTGAGTACCAGAGTCCGACAGTCCGACAGGGAATGAATTCCCTGTCTCATAGCGCAAGTCCTCTGAAAGAGGACTGAAGATAGCTGAGAATTGAATTTAATGTTTCAGTCGGTTTTAACCGACTTCTGCTATGAGACGGGGAATTCATTCACTCCTAGGACTGTGGGTGAATGCGTGGGATTTCAATCACTCCTAGGACTGTGGGTGAATCTCAAGGCCCTCGCCTTCAACTTGTCATTCGTTACATCCGACAGTCCGACAGGGAATGAATTCCCTGTCTCATAGCGTAAGTCCTCTGAAAGAGGACTGAAGATAGTTGAGAATTGAATTTAATGTTTCAGTCAGTTTTAACCGACTTCTGCTATGAGACGGGGATTTCAATCACTCCTAGGACTGCGGGTGAATCTCAAGGCCCTCGCCCTCAACTTGTCATTCGTTACATCCGACAGTCCGACAGGGAATGAATTCCCTGTCTCATAGCGTAAGTCCTCTGAAAGAGGACTGAAGATAGTTGAGAATTAAATTTAATGTTTCAGTCGGTTTTAACCGACTTCTGCTATGAGACGGGGATTTCAATCCCCGGCGGACTGTGGGTGAATGCGTGGGAATTGATTCACTCCTAGGATTGCGGGTGAATCAGAAAGCCAAATATACAATCCCAAAATTCCCAAAATCCAATGCAAGAATACCTGACAATCAAACAACTTACAGAAGCGGTAAAAGGCACAATTACCCCTCGGATGGTGCGACATTATCACGCTTTGGGGCTGCTATCTCCGGCTGTACGATCGACCTCTAACTACAGATTGTACACCCGCAGCGATGTACAAAGACTGCAAAGAATAGTGGCACTCAAGCAGCAAGGCTTTCAACTGTCTCACATTCGCAAACTGTTAGAAACTGATGCGGATGCTTCGCCTGACGCGCTGATGGCGACTCTGCAACGGCAATATCTGTCGGTTATTCAGCAAATTGTTCGCCTCAGAGAAACGGCTTCGGCGCTGGAAGGATTGCTGGGACGGGATATTTCCTGTCAAGCGCTGCAAGCGGACGCATTGGCGCAATTAAGGCTGTTGCAGGCGGAAACTGAGGGGGGGTTGGATGAGTTGGAACAATTTTGGGAGGGTTGGGATGCGGGGGCGCACACTCACCCGGAGGTTTTTGGGGAGTCGTTGCAGCATTTGTTGCCGGATTTGGCCGATCGCTCGGAAATTGAGGTAGACTTGCTTTCTAAACTGGTGTTAGCCTGCGGAGATTGTTCGCTGCTGCCGTTTGTGAAGTTGAGCGAAACGGCGATTAAATCGGCGCGGGAAGCTTTGAAAAATCAGTGTCAAATTGTGGCTGATGTGCCTCCTGTTTTTGCGGCTTTGGATGGGACAAGATTGGCACATTTGGGAACAAGTATTGCAACTTTAATTGATGACCCGCACATCAATGCTGCGGCGGAAGCGGAACAGGAATTCTGGCGGCAGGGTGAGTGGTTTGAAAAGTTGTTGAAACTGGAAAAAGGATGTATATTAGTGATAGGATATGCGCCCTCTGTGCTGATGGCGGTTTGCGAGGCGATCGAGTGTGGGCAACTGCAACCGGCTTTGGTAGTTGGAATGCCGATCGGTTTTAGTCATTCTCCGGTGGCGAAACGGCGGTTAGTGCGATCGGGCGTTGCTTATATTACGACTGTGGGAACTTTTGGCGGCGGATTGTTGGCGGCGGTTGCTTTGAATGCTTTGGTTGAGTCTTTGATTGAAAAGCCGAATTGTCACTGTCATCTCAATTGAAATACTTACCGTGCTAAAGCAGCGGTGATTCTTGACGCTTCATCGTCAATCCCTGATAGGGAGTTTGGTTAATTGCGGCTCCTGTTACTGTGTCTCGGCATTTATCTAATTCGTCGTCAATCCCTGATAGGGAGTTTGGTTAATTGCGGCTCTCATTGCTGCTTTTAAACCGCTGCTAAATAATCGTCAATCCCTGATAGGGAGTTGGGTTAATTGCGGCACAGCAATTGCTAATTGTACTAAAGAAGCCATTAGTTTCAATCCCTGATAGGGAGTTTGGTTAATTGCGGCCTTGATAAAATAGGATTGGTTGGAAATCCGATCGCAACTGTTTCAATCCCTGATAGGGAGTTTGGTTAATTGCGGCTGGCGATCGCATGAAATCTCTGGCTCAGGAGAATGTTTCAATCCCTGATAGGGAGTTTGGTTAATTGCGGCCAACCGGGAGAAGCCGCCCAAAGGGATTGCGATTGAGTTTCAATCCCTGATAGGGAGTTTGGTTAATTGCGGCCCCGCGCCCGCGATATATGTAATCTGTGTGAAGCTTGTTTCAATCCCTGATAGGGAGTTTGGTTAATTGCGGCAAGCGATCGCCCCTCTGTAAAAGCGATCGCTGGAGTTTCAATCCCTGATAGGGAGTTTGGTTAATTGCGGCAAACGGCTCAAAACTTGTATGGCAAGGATAATAAGTTTCAATCCCTGATAGGGAGTTTGGTTAATTGCGGCCCCAGAATTTAAGAGCGATGGACTGATAGAATGCGTTTCAATCCCTGATAGGGAGTTTGGTTAATTGCGGCGCCGTGCTTGCAGACTCCGGCTTTGGGTAAGAATTTGTTTCAATCCCTGATAGGGAGTTTGGTTAATTGCGGCTTTTTCGTCCGAATAACCGCCTGATGATGGTCGTTTGTTTCAATCCCTGATAGGGAGTTTGGTTAATTGCGGCCTCGGAGTAGTAAAGCCTGCTACCGCTGCTCCAGCAGTTTGTTTCAATCCCTGATAGGGAGTTTGGTTAATTGCGGCGATCGAGTAAAAGCATTTTTCGCCACCTACTAGATAAGTTTCAATCCCTGATAGGGAGTTTGGTTAATTGCGGCCCACTTATCACGCTTATACACGGGAACAGAAATTTTGTTTCAATCCCTGATAGGGAGTTTGGTTAATTGCGGCTCGGCACTGGCACTGCCAATTCAAAGATCCAGAATCATAGTTTCAATCCCTGATAGGGAGTTTGGTTAATTGCGGCTCAAGATTTGCAGTTAATGCAGCACAAATACAATTTGGTTTCAATCCCTGATAGGGAGTTTGGTTAATTGCGGCAGGAAGGTGATCAGGAAGTCTGGGGAAGTAGCAGGTTTCAATCCCTGATAGGGAGTTTGGTTAATTGCGGCCCACCTCGGACTCCCGTGCCACTTTGTGTCGCCGTGTTTCAATCCCTGATAGGGAGTTTGGTTAATTGCGGCTTGGTTGTGGGGTCTGTGTCGCGAAAAAGCAGATCGTAGTTTCAATCCCTGATAGGGAGTTTGGTTAATTGCGGCATAACACTCTTCAGATACAAGAAGCTTGCCGAAGCGGTTTCAATCCCTGATAGGGAGTTTGGTTAATTGCGGCTCTGTGGGGTTGCATCTACCCCTATATTTATATCAAAGTTTCAATCCCTGATAGGGAGTTTGGTTAATTGCGGCCTTATTGATTGAAAGTCGGTCGGCGGGGGATTTAGGTTTCAATCCCTGATAGGGAGTTTGGTTAATTGCGGCGTAGGTTGGTTTGAGAGTCCACACAACGAGTGTTATGTTTCAATCCCTGATAGGGAGTTTGGTTAATTGCGGCCAAAATTCTGCAAACCGTGGCAGCAATGCGGACTAGAGTTTCAATCCCTGATAGGGAGTTTGGTTAATTGCGGCCGGGCCACCCAAATCTTTACTTCACGAAAGCAGAAGGTGATGGTTTCAATCCCTGATAGGGAGTTTGGTTAATTGCGGCCGCGAGTAATTCGCGGCGATCGCGCTCAAGTTCGTCGTTTCAATCCCTGATAGGGAGTTTGGTTAATTGCGGCGGGAATGGGTAAGTAGTTCCAGTGTCCGCAAAAGTTTCAATCCCTGATAGGGAGTTTGGTTAATTGCGGCTTGCAAGTGTTACTCCAGCGCGTCCCAGAAGAAAACTGACGTTTCAATCCCTGATAGGGAGTTTGGTTAATTGCGGCGGCGATTAATTGTTTACGTATCACTTAGGCATTTAGGTTTCAATCCCTGATAGGGAGTTTGGTTAATTGCGGCCGATGGCTTCTAAGCTTTGGCAGCAAAACAATTTGTTTCAATCCCTGATAGGGAGTTTGGTTAATTGCGACATAGGTACAAAAAAGAGGTAGCTGATATGATGCTTGTGTTTCAATCCCTGATAGGGAGTTTGGTTAATTGCGGCAAAAGCGGTCAAATTTTTGACCGCTTTTTATATTGTGTTTCAATCCCTGATAGGGAGTTTGGTTAATTGCGGCTTATTTTGGTTGCGACAGGAAAAGAGAACGGGCGTTTCAATCCCTGATAGGGAGTTTGGTTAATTGCGGCGCCCGTTCCAGAAGCTTTGCTGTATTTGGTTTTCAACGTTCATTTGCGTCTGCATAAAACAAAAGTACCATTTCAGCCTTCGACTTGTCAATACCCAACTTTTCAGACAGCCCTCAAACCCTTGTCCTGCATAGATTCCAGCGATTGCGTCTACCATTTTATTGCTTGAACTGCCTCAAACCCTTAGAGCATATACATTATAGCCCCAAAAATTAACCCCTCGATTTTTACACCTAGGCATAGACGCATTTTCCACCCAAAAACAGACATCAACCGAATCACCACTTACCCAAAGCCCCCCAAACAGTACCCGAAACCACGCCCCAAATCGCCCCCAAACCAGCCCCCACGATCGCCCCCGCCACAGGCCCCAACTCCACAGGCACTCCAGCGCTAACAGCCGGAAACATCGCAGACACAACCGCCCCCAACACAGCACCCGCAAAAGTCCCCAAAAAACTGCCCCAAATCGCCCCCAAAGCCCCACCCCTCACCCCCGAAGGCTGAAACGAAATCGGCAACTTCGGCGCAAACCCGCAAAAACCCAACAAACCCCCAGAAACCACACCTCCAACAGAACCGACACCAGCCGCCACGATCGCCACACCCAGCAGCAAACGCGCAAACTCATCCACCGGCCGCATCTGGACACCGTATTGCTGCCAAACCACCAGCCCAGCCCCCAAAAAAACACCAGCCAGAGTCCCCACAAACGAGCCCCAGACGGCCCCCAAATACCCTCCCCGCCGGCCCCACACCCTCCCCGCCGGCAGCGCCAGAGGAGGCCGAAAACTCGCCCAAACACAGCCCCAGACAGCACCAACCCCCGCCCCAGCCAAAATCCGCTCCCCGATTCCCGGAGTGCTATTAATTGCCCCAAACACCGCACCGCCGATCGCCGCCAACAAAAAAGCCCCCCAAGACGCCCCCACCAAAACTCCGCCCCACTTCCGCCAAATCTGATTCGGCGGCAAAGTAAAAACGCCCCACATCATCCCAAAAAAACAGCCCCAAATCGTACCAACAAAAATCGCCCCCAAAATAGCGCCGCCGCCCTCAGCTATTACCGAATAAATCCCCCCGATCGCCGCCAAACACAAACTACCCCAAACACCTCCCCAAGCAGCATCCTGAACAATGCGCTCAAACTTGCCCACCGGAAGCTGAGGCGCAGGAGTCCGACTCCGAGAAGACATCGGCATCGGTAGCAACGGCACTGCGTACTGGCCGATTGGGCGCGACAGCCCCGTGGCGGGCTGTTGCCGGCGCACTGCGGGCTGGGGTACGACAGGCGGTGGTTGGGGCTTTTTACGCTTGATTTTCGCAGGCTGCAAGTGCAATCCGTTGCTGACTGCTTGCCGCGAAGGAAACGGATCGCGGCCTTTGAGGAGTTTTGCCCGATCGCACCAAGGACACCGACTGAGATGATTTCCGTACTTATGCTGACTGTTTTTGCTGCAAGTTACCAAAGCATCTTCGGCTTCCCGAATCGCATTCACCCAAGTTTTCGCATCCGGGCGCGCCGCAGGATTGCCGTGCCCTTCCTCAAAACAGCGGATAAACATCTGCCGCAGCCGGGGATGTAGCATCTCGAAAGGAGGCGCAGCGGGCATCGGGCGGTAGCGGGCGGGCACGGGGGCACCGCCCCTACTGCATCCGGGGACATGGCCCGATCGAATTCTCGCTTCCAAAGACGGCGGTTCATCGCTACCGAGATAAACTCCCGAAAACGGATGTGTACCTTCCATCAGCAATTGAAAAATTAATACAGCTAAACCGAACAAATCGTGCTCTGGAGATCGATCGATATCGCGGAAAGTCTGCCCCTGCAACTCCGGCGGCGTAAACTCTGGTTTCCCCACGGGACACCGATAAACGTAACCGGTATAAGGATCGCGGACTTGAAACGAATCCGTGTCTACCAGCGTTACCAACGCCGTATCCGTCACGAGAATGTTCGACTCGTTTACGTCGCCGATGACGTAACCCCTGACGTGGAGGGCGTTTACAGCCGAGGCGAGATTTCTGGCGGTACGGTGGAGGTAAAGATAGCTAAATAGCGGTTTTTGTTCGCGCCTGGTTTTGGGTGTGTAGAAAGTGTGTACCGGCATCACTTTGTTGACGCGCGGCATCACAAAACCGACGATTTTTTCTCGCCCGCCGACAGTATGCAGCAAATCGATCGGCCAAGCAATGGAAGCGTGCCCCGGTTCCGCGATCGGCGCATCCGGCGGCATACTGAACATGACTGTGAGTTTGTCGCCGTCTTCGTCTGTCGGTTTGTGGTAGATTTTTGCTACAAGGGACGAGTCTTGGGCGATCGGGTAGATGCGGCCTTCACCCCCGCTGGCGATCGCGGTTTTGGTGTCGATCGCAATCAGTTGTCCGCTAAATTGGCGCTGCAACTGCATAGAATTCGCTTAGGGTATGGGGGCATCAATCGATTTTAGATTTTAGATTTTGGATTTTAGATTAAAGAAAGCTACCCCACTGATAAATCCGTAATTCTATTTTATTGTGGGGAGTAGGGCTTGGGCAGGAGAGCCCGCCCTGGAAAATTCAGCAACAGGCTACGAGGGCCTATTCCACGATAATTCTATTTTATTGTGGGTTAGGCAGGAGAGCCCGCCCTGGAAAACTCAACAACAGGCTACGAGGGCCTGTTCCACAATAGTTCAATTTTGCAGTTGTGCTTACAATTGATTGGGATCGATGCCCATTTCTCGGAGTCTTGATTCCAAAGCTTGCGATCGCGATCGTTCTTGTTCCAGCAGCATTTCTGCCTGTTCGGCCCGCAGCCGTTCTTGTTCGGCCCGCGCCTCGGCTTGCTGGATCTGTCGATCGAGTTCCACAAAACTCCTAAACGGTTCTCCAGATGGCCCGAACATTTCGAGTCCTGTTTCTGATAATTGAAACCGCACTCCCAGTCTCGGACTTACCCAACCGTCCATTTGTTCGATCGCTTCTAATTGTGACTCAACCCGCAACCATCCTGTCAGTTCTAATGTTTGCGGGTCGTACAAATAGTATTCTTCCACGCCGTAGCGTTCGTAGAATCTGAATTTTTCAATCATCGGAGTCAGACGATTTCCCGGCGACCAAATTTCAAACGCGACTTGCGGTGCAATATTATCTTCATGCCACTGTTGGTAGGAACCTCGATATCCTTTTGGTCTCCCCAAAACTACCATCACATCTGGTGATTGGCAAAGTTTATTATTTCCTTCCACGGGATACCAAAGCAAGTCACCTGCTACGAAAACATTTGGATCATCGGCAAACAGCAATTCTAAGTTTTCTTTAATCCAAACAATTAATCGAAACTGATCCGTATTGTTTGACATCGGTTCGCCGTTATCGTCGGGGTAGATGATATTTGATTTTTCGGGAGATTGCAGTTGTGTAACCATTGCTGTTTCCCCAATTTTTTTGACAAGTTGATTTTATTTTAGTCGATCGCCTGTTTCCTCTTCCAGTTCGTCAACTGCGGTTTGGATAAAGTTATCCACCAACCAGTCGCGGGTACGCGAGAAATTGCTTCTCAATTCCAGGTACTGACTGCCTAGTTTTGCCTTAAAGTCTTTGGGGAAAATCTCTTTGGCCACTAACATATTTTTCCAGCGAGTTAGCTGGCTGGCGTTGCGTTCGGGAAAGCGGTTGTACAAATAGTCGATCGCGATCGCATCTAGAATAGCCGCACCCAGCATTTCCCGCCGTTTCACCTCGTTTTCTGGCCCTACTTGTCGCGGCTGAGTTAGATCCAGATGCTGGCTAATGTTTGGTTCAATCAAGTGCTGAATCAGCCAGTTTCCCCCACGGAAAAAATCGCGATTCAACTCCAAGTAAATCGCGCCAAACAAAGCTTCAAAAGCCTCCAAAAAATTCCTAGTCTGCTCGCTTTTGTCTGCTTCTTTCCCATTCCAGACGCGCCAACCGAGTTCGTTTAATTTCAGATTTTGTGCAAAATCCGCAAGTTTTTTCGGATCTGCTAAACGAGCTTTTAAGGTTGAGATAGCATCGGGATCGAGTTCTGGATATTCGCGGTAGAGGTAATCGGTAACAACAGCACCGAAAATCGCTGCGCCTAAGAGTGACAGCCGTTTGTACTTAACCTCTTGCCAAGCGGGAGACTCCTGGGGGCGATCGGAGTAATAGCTGGTAGAGTAACGGCAATTCAAGGCAATTTCCAGCAGTTTTGTCTGCTGAAAGCTGGAAAGGTCGATCGCTGCTTTGACTGCTTCAATATCTACCTTTTTATTTTTTATTAGCTCTAATTCTTCTTCACATTTTCCCCACTTTTCCAACCACTCCCCGCCAGCATCTTCCACGTACAAATCCACAAAATCTACCCCGTAATTCATCCAGTCATCCTGCATTTTTCGGGCTGCTTCCAGTTCTTCCCAGACTTTTTGCAAGTTATTTTCAACGATGCTCGTACCTTGTACAGTCATAGTATTTGATTTTGATGTAATTTGATTTTTTTTCCCACAATTCCACGGCGATTAAATCAAATCTCAATTCAATTTAGGCCGAGTTGCTAGTTATTTAACAAGATTGATTGCTGCGGTAAATCTTCCCTGCTTAGCCTTGGTATCAAGCACCTGTTGTCGCCGTCTGGCAGACCCCTCCCGGAACCAGAAAAGGGGAGGAAGAATCTTGCTCCGCCTTCCCTTTTGCGGGAAGCTGTCTGGGGACTAGGCTTTTGCCATTGTCGAGAATTGTGCAATATGTGAGTTAGTCAAATTTTTTTTTTCACGGAGTTTGGAGCAGTCGAACTATTCTCAGCAGCATATCTGCTTGATTTACGGGAACTTGAGGTAACGACCTGCGGGCAAATTATCACTATTATATAATGCAATGTTAACTAACTGGTTCAGGAAATTTGCATCGTTTTTATCATAACTTAAGAATAATCCTCTGTCAATCCCCCAAGCTTGAAGAGTTTGTTGCCAATTTTGATATTTTAGTTCAGAAAACTCATCCGAAAGAGTAGTGACTTGAATGCAGAGGGGCTGTTGTTGGCGGTTGCTAACGATGGAATCGGTTGCCATAGAAAGATCTGCAACATATCGATACAAAACAGTGCCTTGCCGATCGACAATTCGGGCTGCGATCGCACGAATCACGAGATCATCTCCCGGATCGAATTGGCCGGCCTTGAGTTTTTGTTTCCAGATGTAAAATTTGCGATCGTTTTCGCTCAGCCATTTAGGAAATAGATAGCTGTACCAATACCTTTCTCCCGGCGTCATTAACTCAAACGCGGCTTGCTGTTCTCTTTCCGAAGGTAGAGATTGAACTGCCAGCCAAACCTGAGAATCTCGGATAAGCTGCAGCAAAAAAGCCATCACAAATTTTTTAGCAGTTAGCGAACCGGGTTTAATATCTTTCACCCAGCGATTGATTTCATCCAATCTTCTCGCTAAACTCGGATCTATTAGATCTGCGTCGCTAATTAGGGAGTTGAGCCGATCCTTAATCTCTTGTGCTTGCAAATGACGACCTACTGTACAAACTAAAGCAAAATTGTTGACACCTCGATTTTATTATAGAACCGCGCCAAATTTTCACCGCTCGCGAGACAGCGCTAACAATTTTTGTGGGGTAGGTATCCTGACAGCCCTTGACTTGATTTTTCGGAGATGTCTATTGAATAGTTGCTGCCGATTCCCGCAGGCGCAGGTACAATAAAACCAAATAAACATTCATCAACGGCCCGGCTAAAAATCCGAGTAGATTACTTGTAAGCTGATATCCTACGGATTTGGCCGTCGGATCGATTAATAGGGAAATCAATATTATTGGCACAAAAACAAGCAAAACAATCAGAGAAATCGCTCGAAATAGCAACCACCAGCGCCCTTTAGTTAATTTCCAACTGCTGCTAAGACTGTCCACCGCCGAAGAGTTATCAATGACGGTAGCGTACAATGAAAATGTTAAGCGATATGATACATAAAGACCGGGAATTATTAGTGCAATGAAGCCTGCAAACACCACCCCCACAAACAAAATATAAGCCAAAATAAGGTGCAGCAATCTTCTGCTTGCTTGATTGAAAGCCTGACCCACAGTTACTTGATTTCGAGTCAAACTTCGGTAAGTGTAGAAAATCATGGCTCCCGAAAATAAAGGAACTGCCACGAACGAGTAGATAAAGAAAAGAACACCTGCTGAACCGAGATTGCCAAAACTATTGAGCGCGACCAATATAAAATTGGGAAAATTGATTGTCAACAGGGGAGCGTATATAGGCCCCGTAGTAGCAAATGTTTCTCGCAGCAAGCTTCTGGCACTAATTCGTGGATCTGTCATAATTTTTTATCCGCTTTTTGTAAGTGGAGTTGAGATCACATCTTGCACCATTCTCAATAAGCCTTTTCTGAACAGGCAAGATGCCTGTTCCACAAGAAAATTTATCTTTTGTGGAACAGGCATCTTGCCTGTTCTTGAGAATGGTGCAATATCTCAAGTTGAACAGACTAGACATTGGTCGAAAAAGTTGCTAACAATAATGTTAAGTCATCATCGGTGCGTTCGGAAACGCGGGGCGATCGCAAAGTGGATTTGTCATAATTTTTTATCCGCTTTTTGTAAGTGGAGTTGAGATCACATCTTGCACCATTCTCAATAAGCCTTTTCTGAACAGGCAAGATGCCTGTTCCACAAGAAAATTTATCTTTTGTGGAACAGGCATCTTGCCTGTTCTTGAGAATGGTGCAATATCTCAAGTTGAACAGACTAGACATTGGTCGAAAAAGTTGCTAACAATAATGTTAAGTCATCATCGGTGCGTTCGGAAACGCGGGGCGATCGCAAAAATGACTCTAACTGCTGTTTCGCATCTTCTTCTTCTTTCCACTCGCCAGAAAACCGAAACAAAGGCGCAAAAAACGGCTTGTGCGGCGTGCCTTCTGGGATTTTGAGAGCTAGCATTTGCAAGCCGTCGGAAAAAACGGCTAAGTGCGGCAGTTTTTCCCGCAGTACCTGAAATTGCGCTGTTTCTATCGCATTCGGCGAAATCAAAAAGATAGTTTCGTTGATGTATTCGCCGCAGGGAGGTACTGTCAGGGCGATCGCATTTCCTGCACTATCACCTGCTACCGCCGCACCGTCGCCGATTTGAGCAACTGCGATTAATTCTGGTGTAGCAACAACCGCAATTAAAGTGCAGGCTAAATCTCTCGCAGCCACTTCCCGCACTGCCGCTTCTGCTTCCACCTGTGCCCGCGCAACTTGCAGTGATGCTGTCAAGAATACCTGCCATTCGTCGTCAGTTTCAGGCAGCCTTTCCTGTTGCTGGGAAATCGTTTCGACAACCGCTTCCACAGCAATTTTTGCCCCAACTTCTGCGAGTGCTGCCGAGCCCGCACCGTCGGCAACCGCTGCCGCTAAAACACCGTTTGGCAAGAGACGCCAGCAGTGGGCATCTTGACAAGGCTGCGCTCTTTTTTCGTGGCTCGTACCTATCACCGATGCCGCCACAACTTGCCAATTAAAGGATGAATTCTGCATTAATAACTCTTTAACTCAAAACTTCGTAAATTCACAACTATGCAAAGTCTGGACGGGTTTATTTATCCCTAATTACAGCACTTTTCTGGGTTCGTAGGTACTAGCCCTTGTAGGGACACGGCACTGCCGTGTCCCTACGGCACTCTCACTAATGACCAATGACTAATGACCAATGACTAATGACCAATGACTAATGACCAATGACTAATGACCAATGACTAATGACCAATGACTAATGAGCAATGACTAATGACCAATAACTAATGACTAATGACCAATGACTAATGACTAAACAGTTCCCCATCCGGGTGGCGGCAGTGCTACTTGTTCATCAATTTTTGAGTGAGAAACTCTCTGCATACTAGCCGAAAGCCAGATGAACATCTCTCTAAAGTCTAATCCTTTCAATTTTACAGGCGTGCGATCGACAATTTGCGCGAGACGGGGAATATTAGCACCTTCCACTCCGACTGCAAAAAATGCCACGCGCTTGTTAGTTTCTTCCTCTTTAATCCGCTGTGCTGCTATTTCCACAACATCGTCGGATTCACCTTGAGGTTCGCCGTCGGTAATCATAAATACCCACGGGCGGTAGTAGGTAATGCCGTTGTTGCGGTATTCGGATTTGCGGGCGGCAATGGTATCTAATGCTAGCTGAATGCCTGCGCCCATGTGGGTTTGTCCTTGAGCTGTCAGCAGTGGCGTCTCGAACTGGTCGGCGGTAACGAAGTCTTGCACGACTTTGATCTGATTGTCAAACGAAATAATCGCGACTTCGACTCGCTTTTTAGCTAGTTCGTCTTTAATTAGGTCATTCCTAAAAATTTCCAGCCCCTCATTCAAGGCATCTATCGGTGCGCCTTGCATGGAGCCGGAGGTGTCCAGCAGGAGGACGCAGGGACAGCGCGGCTCTGGGTTTTCGGCAAATTCTACGGCTTCGTCTAGTCTCATGGTTCGGGGTTGACCTGGGAGTGGCTCGATTTCTAGGTTTGTTACTTTCTACCCTAGCAACTAGGTGACATATTTAACTCAATCTGCCCGCTGGCGCTCGTATTTTACCATTTACCTGAATCGATTTGAGATTTTTAATTGTAGATTTTAGATTTTATAATTGGATGTCTGGGGTCAAAAAAACAAATTTCTTCCTGCCTGTGGTAATATAGACTAATAGTATTACTGCAAAATAAGGAAGAATCTTATGATTGCAACAGTCACGCAAAAATTAACCTTTGACCAATTCCTTGTAGAATGTCCAGAAGATGGACTCTATGAACTGGTAAATGGAGAAATTGTAGAGATGAATGCGACAAGAAATCATGATGATGTTGCGGATTTTACATCTGACTCATTTAAAGATGAAATTAAACGGCTAAGTTTAAATTATGTAGTCAAAAATACCGCCGTTATCAGAACTGTAACTAAAGCCGGAATCGAACAAGGGCGGAAACCGGATGTCAGCGTAATCGATCGCGATTTGTGGCGGTCAAACCGTTCTGCTTATTCTGCCTTACAAGAACCAATTCAACTGGCAGTGGAAGTAACATCGACGAATTGGGAGGACGATTATATAGACAAATTGGACGAATATCGGCGCCTCGGAATTCCTGAGTATTGGATTGTCGATTATTTAGCAATTGGCAGCAGGGAATTTCTGGGAAATCCCAAAATTCCAACTGTATTTGTTCACCTTTTGGATGCAGATGGCAACTATCAAATAAGCGTGTTTAAAGGCAGTGAACGAATTGTGTCGCGAACTTTTCCCGAATTAACGCTGACAGCAGAAGAAGTGATGAATGTTTAACTTCGGTTAATCCAGCTAGCCCGACTATTCTCCATAAAAAATCACTGAAAATATGAAATCTATTTCTGATAAAAAACTTTCTAATCAAAAAGCTATTAGTCCTTGGAGTTACAAACCTTGGTGGTGTCAACCTTGGTCGATTCTTTTGACAGGCACGAGTCTGATTTCCGGTAGTTGGTTTTTGTTAAAAACTGTTTGGATAACGGTTTTAGTCGCGATTCCTTTATTAGCTTGGATGGGTTTTTTCTTGTTAGTTTGGCCGAGGTTGATGCTGTCTAGCGGAGTTTTGGATTCCGATGCAGATTAGGTTTTGGTGGCGGCACCTTATGTTTAGGGTAAGGTGCGCGACCATTGGTGTCAACTTAACGTTAAACCCTCAGTCCGGCAGGGGTTAAAACAATAGCCTCAAAGCGAAAGTCCTCGCTATGAGGACTAATGAGTTCTTCAGTCCTCTTCGAGAGGACTTTCGCTATAAGACAGGGAATTCATTCCCTGGCGGGCTGCCTGGTTAGCGAGAGGACTGTTTCATTCTCTTGTAGGGGCAATCCCCCCGTGGTTGCCCCGATGTCTGAAACCCCGACCCGCTCGTCTATGGGCTGGGCGGGCACGGCAGGGCGGTTTCATTCTCTTGTAGGGGCAATCCCACGCCCGGTTGCCCCGATAGTCTGAAACCCCGACCCGCTCGTCTATGGGCTGGGCGGGCACGGGGAGTAGGGGTCGCACCGCCCCTACAAAACCCTGCTTTTTCTGAGAATGAAACAGTTCTGGGGTCAGCCGGAGGACTGGCGGACTAAAAGCTTCAGTTGACACTAATAGTCCGCGCTGCACACCCTAAACATAGGGTGTTTCGCCCTCTAGGCTTGCGGGTAATAGTCTTGAATTGCTTTTACTTCCATCGGGTAGGATTTGAGCGATCGAATTCCCGCTGCTGTCGCTTTGGCACCGGCTATTGTGGTAATAATCGGGATTTTGTAAGTCAAAGCTGTGCGGCGGATAAAGATGCCGTCGGCGCGGGATTCTTCGCCGGAAGGCGTGGTGATAATTAGTTGAATTTTCTCATTCTTGATCGAATCCAACAAATTCGGCCGCCCTTCGTGCAGTTTCAATTCCAAATCAACCTCTAAACCTTGCTCTTGCAAAACTTTGCGTGTCCCGTGAGTTGCGACTACTCTGAAACCCAATTCTAAGAATTCCTTGACAACGGGTACAACTGCTAGTTTGTCCCGATCGCGCATCGAAACCAGCACAGTTCCATACAGCGGCATCATTTGTCCCGCGCCGAGTTGAGCTTTGGCAAATGCTTTGCCAAAATCGGTGTCAATTCCCATGACTTCGCCGGTCGATCGCATTTCTGGCCCTAACAAGGTATCAGCTCCCGGAAACTTAGCAAAGGGCAATACAGCTTCTTTTACCGAAACATGAGTGGGTATAATCTCTTCAGTAAAACCCAAAGCTTCTAGAGTTTTGCCAGACATGACTCGCGAGGCCATTTTTGCTAAGGGAACTCCGATCGCCTTGGAGACAAAAGGTACTGTCCGAGAAGCGCGCGGGTTAGCTTCCAAAATGAAAACTTCTTCCCCTTGAACCGCAAATTGAATATTCATCAACCCGATCACTTTCAGGGATTTTGCTAAATCTACAGTCCAGCGACGGATTGTTGCCAAAGCTGCGTCCGAAAGCGTTTGGTAAGGGATAGAACAAGCAGAGTCGCCGGAGTGGATTCCCGCTTCCTCGATGTGCTCCATAATACCGCCGATCGTCACATTGCCAGTAAGATCGGCGATCGCATCGACATCCACCTCGATCGCATTCTCCAAGAACTTATCAATTAAAATCGGATGCTCCGGTTCTACTAGCACGGCATAGGTCATGTAACGTTCCAATTCCGTATCGGAATAAACAATTTCCATTGCTCGCCCGCCTAATACGTAACTGGGTCGCACCACTACCGGATAACCGATGCGTTGAGCTACTATTAAAGCATCCTCAAAACTACGGGCTAAACCGTTAGCAGCTTGCTGAATATCCAATTTCCGCAGAATCTTTTCAAATCGCTCCCTGTCTTCAGCAGTATCAATGGAATCCGGCGAAGTTCCCCAGATTTTTGTTTGTACGTCGGGGTGATTTTCCAGAGCTTTTTGTAAAGGCAGCGCCAACTTCAGCGGGGTTTGTCCGCCAAACTGAATAATTACTCCTTCGGGATTTTCGGCTTCGATGATGTTGAGAACATCTTCTTTTGTTAGCGGTTCAAAATACAGGCGATCGCTCGTATCGTAATCCGTTGAAACCGTCTCCGGGTTCGAGTTGACCATAATTGTCTCAAAGCCATCTTCTCCTAGGGAATAGGAAGCGTGACAGCAGCAGTAATCAAACTCAATTCCCTGTCCGATCCGGTTCGGCCCGCCACCTAAAATCATCACTTTTCGTTTGGTAGAAGGCAAAACTTCCGACTCCGGCGCGAGACTGTGGCCTACAGGCGAAACTTTCTTTTCTTCATCGCCCAATTCCCAAATTGCCGCTCCCGCTTCGTAGGTGGAATAATAATACGGTGTAAACGCTTCAAATTCAGCGGCACAGGTATCGACGGTTTTGTAAATCGGAATTACGCCTAACTGTTTGCGGTAAGCGCGGACTTGATCTTCCGATGTTTTGGTGGCGTAAGCAATTTGGCGATCGCTAAAACCCAACTGCTTTACTTCAAACATTGTCTCTTTTGTGAACTGTTCCAACCGCGTTCGTTTCAAGAACTTCTCAGTTTCCAGCAATTCCTGCATTTTATCCAAAAACCAAGGATCGATTGCTGTGAACTCGAAGATATCTTCCACCGACATTCCCATCATCATCGCGTGGCGAACTGTAAAAATGCGATCGGGATTTGGCGTCCGCAATCCGGCGCGAATTTGTTCCAAACTCGGCAACTTTTCCGGTTTGTCGCAGCCGAAACCCGCGCGGCCTGTTTCCAATCCCCGCAGGGCTTTTTGGAAGGATTCATTGAAGCTGCGCCCGATCGCCATTACCTCCCCAACTGACTTCATTTGCGTTGTCAGAGTGGGTTCGGAACCGGGAAACTTTTCAAAGGCAAATCGGGGAATCTTCGTCACCACGTAGTCAATTGTCGGCTCAAAAGACGCCGGAGTTTTCTTGGTAATATCGTTGGAAATTTCGTCTAGGCTGTAACCTACCGCTAATTTTGCCGCCATTTTGGCAATAGGGAAACCAGTTGCTTTCGAGGCCAAGGCGGAGGAACGGGAAACCCTAGGGTTCATTTCAATAACGATGAAATCTCCGTTGACAGGATTGACGGCAAATTGAATATTGGAACCGCCGGTTTCAACTCCGATTTCGCGAATAATTTTCACCGAAGCATCCCGCAGGCGCTGATATTCTTTGTCTGTGAGAGTTTGCGCCGGGGCGACGGTGATAGAATCGCCGGTGTGGACGCCCATCGGGTCGAGATTCTCGATCGAACAAATAATCACTACATTATCTGCCAAATCCCGCATTACTTCCAGTTCGTACTCTTTCCAACCAATCAAAGATTGTTCGATCAAAATTTGCGATACTGGACTGGCGTCAATCCCGCCTTGTGCCATTTCTTCAAACTCTTCTTGATTGTAAGAAATGCCGCCTCCCGTGCCGCCCATTGTAAAAGCAGGACGAATAATTAACGGATAACTGCCGATTTGGTGACCAATTGCTTTGGCTTCGTCGAGAGTGTTGGCAATTCCCGAAGGGCAAACTGCGACCCCAATTCGCGCCATCGCTTCCTTAAATAATAGTCGATCTTCTGCCATTTCAATTGCTGGCAACTTAGCACCAATCAACTCGACGTTGTATTTTTCTAAAACGCCATTTTTAGCGACTGCTACTGCTAAATTTAGCGCAGTTTGACCGCCCATAGTCGGTAAAACTGCTTGAGGTCTTTCTTTAGCGATGATTTGTTCGAGGATGGCCGGCGTTAGAGGTTCGATGTAAATGCGATCGGCAGTTTCCGGATCGGTCATAATCGTTGCCGGGTTGGAATTCACCAACACTACTTCAAAACCTTCTTCTCGCAAAGCTTTGCAAGCTTGTGTCCCGGAATAGTCAAATTCGCACGCTTGACCGATAACAATTGGGCCGGAACCAATAAGAAGAATCTTTTTTAAGTCTTGACGACGGGGCATAGGTTCGTAATTAGTAATTGGACAAGGTGGAGGATTAATTTGATATTTTGCATCAGTCTTAGAAAGAGGGTTTCTAAGCTGTTCCCCCAAAAGCTTACTCAAAAAAGTGCAAGTTTTGTTGTTAATTTGAAATTGTGCACCATTCTCAGCATTTTGGAAGCAGAACCTCGGAACTCCGGCCCACAGACACCCCCAGCTAACCAGAAATATTGATGAGAAAAGGGTGCAGTCGATCGGTAAATCAAGACTATTTTAAGTGTTGCGGTCAAATCGTGTTCTAAAATACACAATCCCTGTATTCCGCCTGATTAATCATTGTAGAGACTTGGGCCAAGGCTTGTGTTGACTGTGGGGGGGAACGGATAAAATTAACCGGGTTGGATGATGAAATTTCCCGTAGCACGGGCGAGGGCGGGACGCCATCGCCCTCGGAGGATGTGACAATCACAGATCCAGCCATGTAGCCGCGGCGATGGAGGACACGGCAATACCTTGTGCAAAGCGTGTCAACTTAAGCCCATCGTCCGCCAGTCCTCCCACCCGCCCGTCAGTCCGCCAGGGAATGAATTCCCTGTCTAATAGCTAAAGTCCTCTCAAGAGGACTAATGAGTTTAAAAGTCTTCTTCTGAGTCCTCATAGCGAGGACTTGAGTTTTGAGGCAGGGGTTTCAACCCCTGTCGGACTGCGGGTTTAACGTGTTTGTTGACACGACGAAAGGCACGGTGTCGTGTCCCTAGCGTATTTCAGCCTATTTTTGGGCTTTGCGCGATCGGCGAATGAGTACGCTTATCACTTGTCCCGGCTGTGCGCCTCGCTGTGGCGGACTCCAATCCCCGACGGCGGCAAATCCCAGTCGGTACAAGGTGTGGATGGTTTCTAACACGGCTGCGCGGGAACCGACAACCGTTATCCGCACGACTTCCTGTTCCGATACTGCTGAGTCGTCATTTGGACGCGCGGATAAGTTATAAGGAATACCCTGAAAACCCCGTGACTTCAGTCCGGGGATGAAAGGGCGTTGCAGGATTCATCCTGCCTGCTCTCTTTACCCCAGTCTTAAATCTAAAATCTCATCTTTTCAATTCCACAAACTTTCGTGAAAAGTTTTGGACACGACAGGACAGCATGGTAAACTGAAACAGTCAGGGTTAAACTCCCTTGCCCGAAGTGAAACGGGACATGAGACACACTTTTAGGCATAAACCGGGGGACAAAGTGCGGCGAGAACACTCTAAACAGCCAAATCCAGCTAACCTAACTTTTTTACTGGGAATTGTTAAGTAGGGTAGGGCATACCCGAACTCTAGGCTCGTATCCTAGTACGCTTTTGGAGATAGACCCGCTGGGGTGTTTCTGAGTTAGGCTCATCAATTGGTGGTATCCCCACGGTTGAAAGGTTTAAGAATTGCCGCAAGGACAGAACATTTTAAGGTCAGTCGCTGAATTAAGAATCCCCTCGGCTTCAGCCAGGGGAGTGTCAACGTCAGGTACGAATTCCTGTGACATAATATGGTCTCCTGGTTTTTGGTTTTCCTAGAAAACCAAAAACCCAGCCGCCCCGCAGGTTAACACAGAGCAGGGCGGCTACAGAGAGTGTTAAAATTCTCAACTAGCCTCCATACTGCTTACTCAGTTTGGCGGTTAGCTGTCCATTGCTGTTGGTAGCAGCTTTGGGCAGTGCAACTAGATTTTTGAGCGACGTGGGCTGCTTCCTCTTTGAGGAAAGCAGCCTTATTTTCACAGCGTAGCCGCAGAGGGGGGCCGCCGTCAATCGATTTTAGATTTTAGATTTTAGATTTTAGATTGGGGTTTTCCTCCTGCAACTCAATCGATTTTAGATTTTAGATTTTAGATTGAGATTTTCCTGCAACAACTCTCTGGTCTCTCCCACCCTCCCCTTCTCCCCAGGGCTGCTTCATTCTCAAGAAAACGATGATTTTGACTCTTGTAGTGCTACCCCTACTCCCCGTGCCTACCCTCCCCATCCACGATTTGCTCGTGTTTCAGAGATTGGGGCAGCCACGGGGGGCTGCCCCTACAAGAGAATGAAACAGCCCTGCCCGTCTCCCCTTCTCCCACTCTGCCACTCTCCCCCCTCTCCCTCTCCCCGTCCCTCGACCCAGCCTACTAGATGAGGGAATGCGCCGAGGAAGATGTAAAATATGGAATCGTTCCAAAAGCTTAAAATCAAAAAACTAAAATACAGATATGCCTAGAACACAAGTGCGAATATTCCTTGCACCTGTTGCTTGAGGGCGACCACATCAATTTTAGATTTGAGATTTTAGATAGTCCTCCAACAACTCTCCCCATCTGCTATGCCTAGAACACCCAGCGAATATTCCGTGCACCTGCTGCTTGAAGGCGGCCATCGCGAAGAAGTACGTTTCGCAACGCTGCAAGATTTTCAAAAGTGGTACAGCAGTACGCTGGTGCCGAAACAAGATTCAAGAGAATTTCTTAATGTCCCGATTAAAAATATTCAAGGCGAATACATGGTAGTTCGGCCTACCAGCGTTCTCGCAATTCGCGTAGAACCGATATTTACTTCTAGCGTCGAACGATTCGATGAATAAGGAAAATAATCAATTCAGTAGGGAAGATTGGAAATTGAGCAAGATTTTTCGCTATCAGCTATTAGCCATTGCCTGTTGCGTTTTGGCGATCGCTTTTTCGGTGCCCGCCGTTGCAGTTCCATCGCTGCAACCAATGACTGTAAATCAATTACAAGCGAGTGGGTTGGAGTCGATCGCCTTTGACGCTCAAATCTGGGGCGAAAATGGCAAACCGGGCGATAAAGAATTGCTGTTAAGGTCGATCGACCACAGCCTCCGCTATCTCAATACATCGGCCGCCGCCAGCGCTTACAGCCGCTATCCAGTCGCAGGAGTTACGCGCGATCGAGTCCGCCGTTCCCTCGATCGATTCCGCCAATTAGTTGTCAGTTCCACAACGCCAGCACAACTTCAGGAATCAGTCAAGCGCGAATTTGTATTTTACAAATCCACGGGCAAAGACGGCAAAGGAACAGTAGCATTTACAGGTTATTTCGAGCCGACTTACGCAGCATCTCGCACGCCGAATTCCGAATACCGTTATCCCCTGTACCGGATGCCGCCAAACATGGCATCTTGGCCGAAACCTCACCCGACAAGATTGCAATTAGAAGGCGCAGATGCTTTGCAGGCAAGTAAAGGATTGCTGCGAGGATTAGAATTAGTTTGGTTGCGCGATCGATTCCAAGCATTTCTCGTGCACGTCCAAGGTTCTGCGAGATTGCAACTAACAGATGGTAGCGAGATGACCGTCGGTTTTGCAGGCAAAACCAGTCACAGTTATACAGGAGTCGGGCGAGAATTAGTTAAAGACGGAAAGTTTACTTTAGAAGAGTTAACTTTGCCGAAACTAAGGGAATATTTTACCAACTTTCCCGCAGATATGAACAAATATTTGCCTAAAAATGAAAGCTTTGTATTCTTCCGGGATAGTAATGGAGCTCCAGCCACAGGAAGCATTGGAGTGCCAGTAACTGCCGAAAGGTCGATCGCCACCGACAAAGCTTTAATGCCACCCGGTGCACTAGCATTAATTAGTACAAAACTCCCTTATCCGAATGCGGCGGGACAACTCGAACAAAATGCCGTGAATCGGTACGTTTTGGATCAGGATACTGGCGGCGCAATCAAAGGCGCGGGGAGAGTTGATGTATTTATGGGAACGGGGGATTTAGCGGGCGATAGGGCCGGTTATATCAACTCAACTGGAGAACTGTATTATCCGCTTTTAAAGTAGATTAATTCTACTTCACGTGATTGTTAGTTGTGCGTCGCAATCCCGGACACGGCACTGCCGTGTCCCTACAGACATCGCCGACAATCTCGATGTAATCCTACTTTTGATAATTGCTATAAAATAGAAAATACCCCACTCCTCCCAACCCCACAAATGCTAAACAAAATTCTGCAATTCTTCAAACGACTAATTCAGCGGCTGTTCGGAACCCCAACCAAACCCTCCCCGCCTTCGGAAAATACCGCCATCCGCCCAACATTAACTGACGCGGAATACGAATCGAAATTCATGGAAATTCTAGAAGGGGTGAATGCTGGCTGGAGTCGAGGGGATGTAGCGGGATTCTTAATCGCAAAACGCCTTAAAGATGGTGAAGTGGCTGCTTGGCTGCGACGGTTTGGGCAAAGATTGTTAGAGGGGGAAAACCTGCAGGGCGGGCACGGGGGCACCGCCCCTACGGATGCGGTGGCATCGCTTCAGGAATTGGCGCAGCGGCTGGTATTGTTAGGTAGAATTGGCAGCGGGGAATTGTCAGAGGTGGCGCGGCAAATTGGGCGGGAGATATTGACACGGTTTCCGCTGCCGGAGGTTGAGGAGGAGGATACAAAGGGGAGGGTGATTGAGGCGGTGTTTGTTGGGGATGGTTTGGGTTTTTCTGGGGAAGTGAATCGCAGAGGCGCTGAGGCTGCGGAGGCAGAATCGGAAGTTAATGTAGAGGCGAAAGCGTGGTGCGAGAGAGGGAATGAGCAGTATAATTTAGGAAGATTTGAAGAGGCGATCGCATCTTATAACCAGGCAATTGCTCTCCAACCAGATTATCACGATGCTTTGCACAACCGAGAGGTAGCGCAACGTAAGTTAGGCGAAATTAAATAGGCGAACTCGCTTGTCTCCCTAATTTTTGCTACGTATTGCGATCGGTATGATACTATTGAGAATTAAGCGCAGTTTTCGTCGCTAATTATTATACACTAAAATAGGACTTTTAGGACTTCAGTCCTCACTAAACACTGAATTTGTAAGGTGCCAAGGCGGATAACACAAAATATTTATCCTATTAAAATTAATCGCAAATTCTTCCATCCCAAACCCAAATTGAATGACACAAGTAATCGGCATTGACTTAGGCGGAACCGCCATTAAACTCGGCAGATTCAGCGAAGACGGCATTTGTCACCAATCCTTAACTGTTCCCACCCCTCAACCCGCAACGCCAGAAGCCGTTGTAGCTACAATGACCGATGCTATTTTACAACTTAATCCGGTCGAAAATGCTGTAAGTGCGATCGGCATCGGTACTCCAGGCCCCGCAGACGCCGCCGGCCGAATAGCGAGAGTAGCAATTAACCTCAAAAACTGGCATAACGTCCCCCTAGCTGACTGGTTGGAAGCTAAAACCGGACTGCCGACAATATTAGCAAATGATGCCAACTGTGCCGGATTGGGAGAAGCTTGGTTGGGCGCAGGAAGGCACTTTAAAGACCTAATTTTAATAACTTTAGGTACAGGAGTCGGCGGCGCAGTTATCCTAGACGGCAAACTATTTGTAGGTCATCAAGGCGCGGCCGGAGAACTAGGATTGATTACTATAAATCCCGACGGCCCGGAGTGCAACAGCGGCAATCGCGGTTCTTTAGAACAGTACGTTTCGGTGCAAGCAATTCGCCGAGAAACGGGTTTGGAACCCCTAGAATTAGCAAATCTAGCTAAGTCTGGAGATGCCAAAGCTTTAGAATTCTGGCAAAATTACGGGCGCTATCTGGGTATCGGTTTGGCAAGTATAATTTATATTTTGACGCCGGAAGCTATTATTATCGGCGGTGGAATTAGTGCAGGTGCAGAATTTTTCTTGCCGCAGGTTCGAGAAGAAATTCAGCAACGTGTACTGCCGACTTCTCGCGAAGATTTACAGTTATTGGTTGCTGAATTGGGCAATCAAGCAGGGATGGTAGGGGCAGCAAAATTAGCTTGGCAGCTTGTTCAATAGTTAAAATTAAAAAAAGCAGCGCATTTTACTGCGCTTTTTTACTAAAATTAGAGTGCAACCTAAGCACTTTAGCTAAAAAAAAATAGAAGGAAGGTGAGGAGTTACTAAACATAGTCTCCTTCATTGTTCATGCTTCTAAACTAATGACTAATGACTAATGACTAATGACTAATGACTAATGACTAATGACTAATGACTAATGACTAATGACTAATGACTACTGACTACTGACTAATGACTACTGACTACTGACTAATGACTACTGACTACTGACTAATGACTACTGACTAATGACTAATGACTAATGACTACTGACTACTGACTACTGACTACTGACTACTGACTAATGACTTCTTCATGGCAGAGATTGTCCAGTCGTATTTTTAATGTATTCCTGAATTTCTTGATAAGTTTCCGGGTTGCTTTGGCGCAGGATAATAATATTAGTTGCGCTGTCAGGCAGGCAAAAGCTTAGCCGACCGTTCTGTTCGCAAGCAAAAGAGCTAATTCGACTCATATCGATCGCAAATTCTTTGCGGTCATAATTAATTTTAATCCACGAACCTCTAGAATTGCGATCGATGGTTTTTTTTAGGTAATCGAGAACTTGCTTGTAAGCCTCCGAATTGCCTTGGGGATTGAGGATAATCGGCTGACTGCTATTAGGCAGCCAAAAGGTGATACGCTTGTTATCCAGTTCGCTAGAAAAAGCACTAATAGTGTCAAGGTCAATTATGTATGTACTTTTCTCATAAGTAATTTTGCTCCAATAAGCCACAAAGCCTCCTCAAACCTGTGTTTCCTGGTATTTTAGGATAGTTTGACAACTGCTACCATTTTAGATTTTAGATTGTAGATTTTAGATTGGGCATGACTGATGACTATCTGGGTTGGGAAGTTGCCTAAAGTTGCATTTTTTGGGGAAACTGGTATCACCCTGGAAATCCGTAAAAAGTTAAGTAAAAATATATCAGCATTTTTACCTTCTGTCTTCTGCCTTCTCCCTTGTGGTACTAGCCCCCCAGCCCTAGCATAGGGTTGGGGGGGAGGTTTTTCACTCGTTGAGAATGCTGCCCGATATCTAGTCCGGTAAGTGCGACCCCTATCAAATCCTATTGGTCTGTTGGGTGGGTTTTGTAATGTCGATAGTCGGGGCGATTTGAATATTGTCTACTCGGAACCGCCCCTACAGACATCTAATATATCAGAACTAATCGATCGCACATGATATGAGATCAGTTTGCGACAACTTTCCCAGCCACCAAGTCGCGACCCTCATCTTCTAAAACATCCTGCTTTCCCTGGATGCTAGCGGCCTGGATAAACCCTTGAAACAATGGGTGGGGGGCGCTAGGTCGAGATTGGAATTCGGGGTGAAATTGGCAGGCTATGAAAAAGGGATGGTTGGGAAATTCGATCATTTCTACCAATCGGCCGTCTGGAGATGTACCGGAGACTGCATAACCTGATTCTAAGAAAAGATTGCGGTAGGCGTTGTTAAATTCGTACCGATGGCGGTGCCGCTCGTAAATCACTTCTTTCTGATAAAGTTTGAAAGCTAGCGTGTCTGGGTTGACACGGCACGGATACAAACCCAGTCGCATTGTACCGCCCAAATCGACTACATCTTGCTGTTCTGGCAATAAATTAATTACCGGATTTGCTGTATCTGGGTTAAATTCAGCGCTGTTGGCATCCTGTAGTTGGGCGATGTTGCGCGCCCATTCAATCACAGCACACTGCATCCCCAAACACAATCCCAAAAATGGAATTTTGTGGTGTTTAGCATATTCGATCGCCGCTATTTTGCCGTCAACTCCCCGAACCCCAAAACCTCCCGGTACAACAATGCCGTTGATACCTTTGAGATAATTATCGAGGTTTCCCGATTCTAAATCTTCTGAGTTAATCCAGTGTAAATTCAGGTCGCAGCCGATCGCAATTGCCGCGTGCCGCAAAGCTTCGACCACCGAAAGATAAGCATCGTTCAACCGCACGTATTTGCCAACTAAAGCAATATCAATTTTGTGATTGGGACTGTAAAGCCTGTTGACTAAAGTTTGCCACTGATGCAAATCTGGCTGGCGATGTTCGAGTTGCAGCAAATTGAGGGTTTGTTGGGCCAAACCTTCCTGTTCCATCATCAGCGGCACTTCGTAGATACTTTTAGCATCTTGAGCGGTGATGACACATTCTTCGGGGACGTTGCAGAATTCCGACAATTTCTGTTTCATGCCCAAAGACAGGGGGCGATCGCACCGACAGACTAAAATATCTGGTTGAATGCCGATCGATCGCAATTCCTTCACCGAATGCTGAGTCGGTTTAGTTTTCATCTCCCCAGCCGAAGGAATCCAAGGTATCAGCGTGACGTGCATATACACAACATTTTGCCGGCCGACATCCTTGCGAAACTGGCGAATTGCCTCCAAAAACGGCAAAGATTCAATATCTCCCACCGTTCCGCCAATTTCCGTAATCACCACATCGGGATTAGTATTTTTTGCTACCCGGTGAATTCGCTCTTTAATCTCGTTAGTGATGTGCGGAATCACCTGCACCGTGCTCCCCTGATACTCACCGCGGCGTTCTTTGTTGATCACCGCTTGATAAATGGAACCCGTGGTGACGCTATTGAGGCGAGACATGGAAGTATCGGTAAAACGCTCGTAGTGCCCCAAATCCAGGTCAGTTTCCGCACCGTCTTGCGTGACAAAGACTTCTCCGTGCTGAAACGGGCTCAGAGTGCCGGGGTCAACGTTAATATAGGGGTCTAGCTTCAAAATCGAGACAGAATAGTCCCGCGACTTTAATAGGCGGCCCAAGGAAGCACCGACAATTCCCTTGCCGATGCTGGAAACCACGCCGCCAGTCACAAACACAAATTTGCTCATAGGATTTTCGACTTTAGATGCTTCAATGTCAGGTCAGACTCAAATGTGACATAGGTAATCCATAAGGGCAACCACGGGGGATTGCCCCTACACCCATTTGACCCATCATTGACGATTGTTATGTGCTTGCAACCAAGCTGTCAAATCTGACAAGGTGGCAAAGTCTAATACAGCCTCTCCTAAACTCTCTAATTCCTCAACGGATAACTGACTTATACAGGCTTGGAGCTCCGGCGACAGTGCGCCTACACTACGTTCCAACTGGCGAGTAATTAATCGCAAATTCCCTTGTTTGATACCTTGCTCGATACCTTGTTCGATACCTTGCTCGATACCTTCTGCAAGGGCTATTTTGGTAGCTAGACTAATGGAGCCACGCTGGTCTTGAATGAAGATTTCTCGCTTCTCTAAATCATCTAGTTCCTGAGCATTTAGATTCGCTCTATTGGCAATTTTAAAAGCCTGTTTCAGTTCCTGTACATTTTCCAATTCTTCTGGAACAGACTGTAAAGCTTGAGCTGTTTTCATGAAGTATATCCACTTATCGGTCAAGGTTTCTAATTCATCTAGTCCCTTGTTGAATTTTGGTAACTCCACAAATACCAGCTCAAATTGATCCGCTAGATAATCTACTAAAAATGTCTTTTCTTTGAAGATGAAGTGCGAAATCACTGTGTCCATATTCTCAAACATTTTAAAATCTGTAATTGTCAGAGCAATCACAGGGTTTAAATTGCTGTAGCCACTTCCTGTGCTTAGCTGCATTGAATAAGTTTTAGTTGCATTATACAAAACCCGCTGCTGAAAGTATTCTACATTCAAAACCTGCATTTCAATAATCACAGTTTTGTCACCAGTAATCTTGGCTTTAACATCCAAGTAAGTATCTTTGATGCCTTTAATGTTTGGAGCTAAATAGGGGTCGATAATTTCTAAATCTTCGATAACGGGCTGTGCTTCGTAGAGGAGAGCATTTAAGAAACTAATCAAAATGTCTTTACTGTCATCCGAGCCGAATATTTTTTTAAAGGCAAAGTCGGTTTTGGGGTTGATAAAATTCATGGTAATTACAATTTATTAGGGTTTCAGGGGTTTCGGTTAGAGCTATTTAACTGTCGTCTAACTTAATTATACAATCTTGCAGGTTGGGCTCGATCGCCCGTTGGTGAAGCCCTCGAAGAGGATCGACCAAACCTGCTCGTTTGTGCAGCCCGTTTCTTCATTTTTCCCAAAAAGCTAACTCAGGAACGTTTTGCAAAGGGTAAAGTCATGGTAAACAAAGCACCTCAAGTCTGCTAAAAACAACAGCTATGAAGTTTGTCTGCGTTCTATCCCCTCAACGGTTGCTTTCTGCTGGTATCGCATTGATCGCGGCGATCCTCTTCGAGGGCTTCGCTAACGAGTGCGGCGCGTGGCTCGCTCCCAATGGGGCGCGGGCCAAGGCTCTTGGGGAAAATTATTCGTCTGTGTCGCCGAAAATCCTCGCTAGTAACGATGTTAATTGCAATGGCGGACGATCGCCACAAAATCGGTGTCCTGTCGGCGGTTTGTTCGTCAAAACTCCCAATACGACCTCAGAACAAGTCTTTCCTCTCAAGCAGACGGAAGTTAAAGCCAAAATAGCTGGCAATATCTCCCGCGTCGAAGTTGTTCAGAAGTTTGAAAATCCTTTTCCCGAATCTATAGAAGCTGTTTATGTATTTCCTTTGCCCGATGAAGCGGCGGTGGATGATATGGAAATTAAAATAGGCGATCGAATTATTAAAGCTGATATCAAACGCCGCGAGGAAGCTGTGGAAATGTACGAACAAGCCAGAAAGCAAGGCCGGAGTGCTGGTTTGTTGGAACAAGAACGCGATAATATTTTTACTCAGTCTCTGGCTAATATCAAACCGGGAGAAAAAATTGAAGTTACGATTCGCTACACGGAAAGTCTCAAGTTTGTCGGCGGCGATTACGAATTTGTGTTTCCAATGGTGGTAGGGCCGCGCTATATTTCGAGAAATTCGACCCCCCCCAACCCCCCCTTACTAAGGGGGGGCGATTCTCAATTCCCCCCCTTAGTAAGGGGGGGCGATGCTCAATCCCCCCCCTTAGCAAGGGGGGGGCAGGGGGGGGTTAATACCGATGCCGATCGCATTAACCCGCCTGTCTTGCCTCCAGGAACGCGATCGGGTCACAATATTGCTGTTTCGGTAGAAATAGATGCCGGAGTTGCGATCGGCGATGTCCGCTCTACTTCCCATCAAATTACAACTGACCGCAGGGGAAATATTGTGCAAGTCCAATTAGCCAATTCTGACACAATTCCCAATAAAGATTTAATTTTGCGCTATCGAGTGGCGGGCGAAAATACACGGGCAACTATTTTGACTCAATCCGACCAGCGGGGCGGTCATTTTGCTACTTATTTGATTCCGGCATTAAACTACCAAACTAATGAAATTGTACCTAAAGATGTCGTGTTTCTGATGGATACTTCCGGTTCTCAAAAGGGCGAACCACTAGCAAAATCTAAGGAGTTGATGCGCCGCTTCATCCAAGGACTGAATCCCAACGATACTTTTACTATTATTGATTTTGCCAACACTACGCAAGCGCTTTCAACTACTCCTTTAGCGAATACGGCAGAAAATCGACAAAGCGCAATTAATTATATCGAAAAGTTGCAGGCTAACGGAGGCAGTGAACTGCTTAACGGCATTCAAGCAGTGATGAATTTTCCGGCGGCGGCTACGGGAAGGCTGCGGAGTATTGTATTAATTACGGATGGTTACATTGGTAATGAAAATGAAGTGCTGGCTCTGGTTCAGCAGAGTCTGAAACCGGGAAATCGACTTTATAGTTTTGGTGTCGGCGGTTCGGTGAATCGGTTTTTGCTCAACCGTTTGGCGGAAGTGGGAAGAGGCACGTCTCAAGTAATTCGTCAAGATGAACCGTCAGCCGAAGCAGCAGAAAAGTTTTTTAGTCAAATTAATCGTCCGGTATTGACTAATATTCAAATTAGTTGGGAAGGAATGGGGGAAAAACCGGAGATTTATCCGATCGCACCCCCAGACTTGTTTGCGAGTCAGCCGCTGGTTTTGTTTGGCAAAAAGACCGATCGAACTAACGGCCAACTTCGCATCCGCGGCACTCTTGCCGGCGGCAAAGCTTACGAGCAAGTTTTACCGGTTAATTTTGCTCAATCCGGCGGGCGGCAGCGGGAGTCTACTTCAGTCGCCGCAACCGCTACGGATTTTGGCAATCCGGCGGTAGCTCAACTTTGGGGGCGATCGCGCATTAAAGATTTAATGAATCAAATGTTTGGTGGTGAGACTAAATCTCTGGTGGAAGCTGTGACTAATACTGCTCTGACTTATCGTTTGCTGTCGGAATACACGGCTTTTGTGGCTGTGAGCGAAGAAGTGCGAGTCGAACCCGATGGAACTCGTCGCCGAGTGCAAGTGCCTGTAGAATTGCCGCAGGGTGTCAGCTATGAGGGTATTTTCGAGTCGGGAGCGGCAGAGCCAACTAGAGGCGGCACTCGCAGCGTTACCTCGAATCGCAACTCGGCACCGGTGAGTCCAGCTCCTGCTATGGCGCCGCCGCGAGGTTACGGTGAGTTGCAACCATCGCAGCCAAAGGCTTCTCGCCTGCAAGTAGTTAGCGTCGAAGGGTTGGATGCAGGGGCGATCGCGGCTTTGACTCAATACCTGCAATCTGTTAATCTCCCGGCGGGGGTTAGCGGTGAAACGGTATGGAAGTTATTGGTACAAGACGGCCGCGTTGCCCGATTGGCGATCGACACTAAAACCTCGACGCTGCAAGCAACAGACGCCGTAGAGGCTCTCAATAGGGCCCTGAGTTCCTGGCAACCTCCCGCAGGATTCAAGGGCACGGTGCGCCTGAAGTTGCGAATAACGGTCGATCCTTAAGCAACGAGTATCTATGTCAAGAAACATTAACTTTTAATTCAAAAATACCGAAAGCGCGATCGCTACCCCGTGGAAGATATAAAATCTTTATTAAGAGATTGCCTTTAAACAGAAAGTGATGTTATTGGGATTTATACAGTTTGAGGCAAACGCTGGAACAGTCTAATTTCTGAAACAGTCTAATTTCTGAAACAACCTTAAGATTAGAGATTTCTCGATCGAAACCCCCCCAATCATAGAAGGTATCACGCCCTATGGAAGTTAGCGAACTGCTCAACAATTACGAAAAAGGAGAAAGAGACTTTACTGGAGCCGACCTCAGCGGGAAAGACCTCAGCGGAGCAATCTTAATCGGAGTCAACCTTTCGCGAGCTAATCTTTCCGGGGCCAACCTCAGTAGAGCGTTTCTCACCAAAGCAACACTTAAAGGTGCACTGCTGCACAGAACAAATCTGAGTTTTGCCAAAATGGGTGAAACCCAACTCTCAGGTGCAGATTTGACAAAAGCCAATCTCAGCGGTGCTTTTTTGGTAAAAGCAAAAATGCCCAGGGTAAAGTTAAGCGGCGCAACTTTAACTGGCGCAAACCTGCGGGGTGCTGTGTTGTGGAATGCGAATTTGTGCAGCGCCGACTTGCAATTAGTTAACTTGCTTGGCGCTAATCTGACGGCAGCTAATTTTAAGTGGGCCAACCTTTACGGTGCAAGGCTCAACAGTGCAAAACTTTTTGGAGCTCAATTAACCGGAGTCAGTCTGCGGCGAGCGCAGTTGGCAGGGGTGAATCTCTGCGGTGCAGATTTAAGCGGTGTTAACGTCAGTGAAGCTAAACTGATGGGAGCTAATTTGGAAGGCTCGAATTTGGCGGGTGCAAATTTTAGCGCGGCTCAGTTGCGGGGGGTGAAGTTGGCGGGTGCAAACTTAACCGGGGCTAAGTTGAGGGGAAGTTGTTTGAGAGGGGCAAATCTGAATTGGGCAAAGCTATGTCAAGCAGATTTGATGGCGGCAGATTTGAGCGAGGCGACGTTAATAGGAGCTAATTTAGATAATGCTTTGTTGGCTGGAGCTATTTTGCCGGAATCTACTAGGCGCTATTTTTCTTTAGCTGGGGCGGGCAGAGTCAATTCTTGGGAAGTTACGGAAATTAAAAATGGGTAATGGGGAATGGGGAATTGGTAATTGGGAATATCAAATCTGGTAACTACGCAATTATAGGTGAGTGTCAGCGTCCCGCTCGCACTGCTTTAAAATCAATCGACGCTCTCGCGCACAAAGAAACCGGGTTTTTTTACCGAGATTTAGGGTTTAAACTTACATCTTGCACATTTCTCCAGAACAGGCAAGATGCCTGTTCCACAAAGAGTGAATTTTCTTGTGGGGTGGGCATCCTGCCCGCCCATAAAAGGCTTATTGAGAATAGTGCAATATCTCAGTTTAAACCAAGTATTTTGGTTGAAAAACCCGGTTTCTCGGCATCGGTGCGTAAGTCCTATAATTATTAAAAGTGGCAGATATCCGCGCCGGAGGTAGCCTGGGCCGTTTCCCTACAAGTGACTAAGCTCAAGGTTTTCTGTTCAAATCAATTATTTAATCTCAAATCTAAAATCGTTATGACAATTAATTTTGGGGTGGTGCTGGTAACTGCGGCATCGGAGGCGGAGGCGGAAAATATTGCTAAAACTCTAGTTGAACACAAGCTGGCTGCTTGTGTGAGTTTGTCGCCAATTCGCTCTATTTATACTTGGCAAGGCGAGATTCATGCCGAGTCAGAGTGGCAGTTGCTGATTAAAACTGATTTGGCTAAATTTGAGGCTTTAAAAACAAAAGTTCAGGAACTCCATTCCTATGAAGTTCCCGAAATTATTGCTATTCCTATTATCGCTGGCAGCGATGCTTATCTCAATTGGCTGGGACAATCTTTAAGTTTGTAGTCAACACTTTAGTCCTAAATTATCCAATGAAGAGGGAGTGAAGTCCCTACTACAAATGGTCAGACACCTAGGAATTATGACTCGTAGGGCCGATGACGCCGATTTTGTGGCGAAAACTTAGTTCGCCGCCGAACCAGCCTGTAATGCCCAGCAAGGTTGCCACGACGATCGATATTGCTAAACCTGTATATACGATCGGCTCAGCCGGATTTCCTTGTCGCAACACCAGGTTAATCAGGGTAAGTACCATAACCGCCACATTGCCGCCCATGTGCAACCAACCGGCACTGCGATCGCGCACTCTTTTAACTTTGAAAAAATCTAAAAAGCCTGTGATTGCGGCCAAAATCCCCGCAGCAAAACCGACACCCATCAGCCAAACCGAAGCTCTCGCCCAAAACGGATCGCTTGTCAGCCAATAACCGATGTCCGTACCCGCTGCTCCTACTAAAAAGGCTACCGGAAAGATGACGATGATGGGGTGGATGGGATGGCCTGCAATTGAAAGCGTACTCGTAATGCCGGCGTCGCGGTACTCTGCGTCGTCACTTTCGAGAATCGGCGGAAGATTGGGATAGGGCGTACTATTTCTGGGATTTGTTTCCATGATTTCTCTGATAACTTTTGTACAACAAAGCCGTTTTTATTGGATTGAACTTAATCCCAAACCCGTTCGCCATTTTCGTCAACGCGGGCCTGCCGAATTACGTCGGAAATTTCCTCGGCGTCTTTGACGTGGTGCAAAGCTTTCTTTTCCCCATCCGGTTCTTCGACGATCACATAAGTTGGAACTGTAACAACATCTCCCGTGATATCCGGCACGTGGTCAACTGCCAGTTGCTTGGCTTTTTCTTCGATGGTTTGCGGTTCGTCGGAAATACGATCGCCCGGATTGACCGTGCGCTCCATATCTTTGCCTGGTTTGTCGATACTCATAAAAACCTCTCTGGTATTTCTAATTTTTTGCTGACTCTAATTCCTACTATTGAACGAAAAATCTCTCTACCTAAACATCTCCCGACGGGTGGAAGTTTCAGTTAGGGCGATCGCAGGCAGCCTCTTCCTGTAGGTAGAGGTTTTTCGATTGGTTCCGAAAAAACCTAAGCTAAAATCTAAGCATAATATTTTCCTTCCCTTTGAGTTCCCCATGAAAAGTTACGATTGGATTGTTGTCGGCGGTGGCATTACGGGTGCGGCACTGAGTTACGAACTGGCAAAAAAAGGTTTTGCTGTGCTGCTTTTGGAACGAGATGCTACCATGCAAAATGCTACTCGTTTTAGTTATGGCGGCTTGGCTTATTGGTCGGGAACGACTGATTTAACTCGGCAATTGTGTCGGGAAGGTATCGATCGCCACCGCAATTTATCAGCGGAATTAGCTGGTGATACTGAGTTTCGCGAGTTGGATTTGTTGCTGACAATTGATGCGGGTTCCGATGCCGAAAAAGTGGCGGCTAATTACGCGCAATTTGCGATTGTTCCGCAGCTTTTGAGTGTTGCAGAAGCTGGTGAGTTGGAACCTTTGTTGAATAAAAGTGCGATCGCCGGAGCTCTGACTGTGCGTCACGGTCACATTTCGCCGACGGCCACAAATAAAGCTTATTGTCAAGGGTTTCTGCGGTTGGGAGGAACTATAGAATTTGCTGAAGTAATTGGGTTTATAGAAGAGGGAAATCGGATTTCGGGAGTCCAGACGGTACAGGAAATTTATACCTGCGAAAATACGGTTATTTGTGCTGGAGGTTGGAGTCGGAGTTTACTGAAGCTGGCTGGTGTTTCTGCGGGAGTTTATTTTACTCGCACCGAGATTTTGGAAACTGCACCTGTGGATTTGAAACTCAGGACTTTGGTGATGCCTGCGGTATTAAAACGTTTTGAATTGGAAGCTGAATCGAGTAGAAATGAGGTGGATTTTCTTTGGGATGAACCTGGTAAAGAGTTACAGCCGCCGATTTTAGATTCTGGTGCCATTCAGTTTAATGATGGCAGTTTGCGGATCGGGCAATTGTCTCGCACTTTGAGCGATTTGAATGCTAAAGTCGATCGCGAAACCAGCGAAACGGCAATTCGTGCAGCAATCGGCAAGGTTTTGCCTGATTTGGCAGGTTTATCGGCAACTTGGCACGAGTGTAGTGTGGCATTCAGCGCGGATAATTTGCCTGTAGTGGGGCCGATTGCCGATCGCCCTGGATTGCACGTTTTTTCCGGCCTCAGCAATCCTTTGACTATTGTACCTGCTTTGGCTGAGCGATTTGCTAATGTGGCGGGGGGAGAAGAAGATAGGGCGATCGAGCTTTTGTCTCCCAGTCGGTTTATCGCATAAGGAAGAAGGAAGAAGGAAGAAGGAAGAAGGAAGAAGGAAGAAGGAAGAAGGAAGAAGGAAGAAGGAAGAAGGAAG
>NZ_JAUBTT010000058.1:40524-55491 GCF_036705125.1 Microcoleus sp. B7-D4 | reverse complement strand
CTTCTGCCTCCTGCCTCCTGCCTCCTGCCTCAAAACTCCAATTTCTAGCGGAGGGCTGCAAAGGTGAGATGCTCCCCCTGCTATATATCTCGCCTCTGAGTCAAATAGCATTAGTTGCTGACACTATCCGCTACTGTATACCGCTTATAATGGGTGTTACCCGCCAGGTGGTAAACACGTTGATATCACCTATAACGTCGAGACTGAGAGGTTGTTTGTGAATAAAAGTAAAAGTCCCTGGGCCCATCGTCCGAGAAAACACCCAGTTTCCGATACCCACACACAAACTTTACAAACAGGATCTAAGTTCTTTACAAAGCCATAATCGCCGATCGCTGACATTCTTTGGCCAAATCCACTGCTTTCAGGTGTTTTACTCATGTCTACTCCTAAATCGTCTTCCCATCAAAACAACAACAACTCCGTAAAATCACTGCCAGCGACAGATATCCTCCCAACAAAGCAAGACAGTAACAATCTGCCCAGCGAACCAAGTATAGAACAGCTACTGGAAGCTTTGGCGGGCAAAGTACCCAGTCAATCTTCTGAAATTGAACCGTTGAAAACGTGGAAACAAGATTTACAGCGATTGTTTCAATTTCTCGGCGATCGCCGCGTTTTAATCGCAGTAATGCAACCGGGAACTTTTGCCCTGCGTTACGCTAACGCAGCATTTTGCCGCTTGGCCGGTTGGGAGGAAACGTCCTTGGCAACTCAATTTACCAACGGTTGGTTTGCAGAAACCGACATCACTCTGCTGGAACTGTTCGAGGATGGGGACGGCAAAACAGCAGAACAATTGTACCGCCGCCACCTTTTGCACTGGGTATTTAAGCAATATTATCAAATTGACATTGACGGTTTGCGGGTGCTAGACGAACCTGCCACGGCGAGTGTAAAAAACCCCAAACACCGAGAACCCAGATTCATTGAATTTTGGCTGGGTTCGGAACAGTTAAAAATTACTCGAATTGACTCAAAAATAGATGAATTTGCGGATTTTTCTTTAAGATTAATGCCTGTTGCGGAACGGGAAGCTTGGCTGATGCAGCCGAATCAATTGGAAAATTTAGCCGATCGATTGCAGTTGGATAATTACCGCGTAGAAGGCTTGCTGCTGCTAGAAGGTTTTGATGTCACTGTGCAGGAGCAAATTCGGCGGCTGACTCAGTTATTGATCGATCGAGATTCGATGCTGCGGGCTGACAAATTTGAGAGAATCGATCGGTGTTTGCGATCCCTCTTCAATGCTGACGGCACTTTGCTGCTGCGCCCCGACGACGATCAGGTACAGCTATTAGTTGCAAAAGACGGTCAACATTTGCAGCCGATTCTTTATTCAATGCACTCCCTAGAAGCTTCTCACTTTTTGAAGGCCACAGCAGCCAATCAAGTTTGGAACGTGCCAGACTTGCGTAGGGAGTGCGAAACCGAGTGCGATCGAACTTTGCGGAGAATGGGAACTCGATCGATGCTGCTGGTGCCCCTGGTAGTCAAATCCGTCACCCGCGAGGGGCGCGGGCAGCGGATTTTGGGTGTTGTGGGGCTGTTGTGCGATCGGCCAAACCACTTCAACGGCATTGACGCTAAACACGCCCAAGAACTCATTCCCGCCTTCATTGCAGCCCTGCGGCAAGCCATCCAGGAGCGGTTTACCCACATTCACAACATCCATCCCGCAGTCGAGTGGCGGTTCGCCCAAGAAGCAGAAAGGCGAAGTTGGGGACTACCTCCAGAAACAATCGTATTTGCTGACGTTCATCCGCTGTACGGAATTTCCGACATTCGCGGTTCTAGCGACGAAAGAAACCGAGCCATTCAAACTGATTTGCTCGAACAATTTCGCTTAGGTTTAGTCATAGCTGATGCCGTTTGCCAAACACAAACTACCCACCTCGGTGAGCAACTGCGGCTCGACTTGCTCGACTACATCGAGCATTTAAAACAAAAAGTAACAGTCGATATGGAGGTGCGAGCAGCCGAGTATTTAAACGAGCATTTAGAAGTATATTTTGACTATTTTGTGCAGTGCGGGCCCAAGGTTCAGGCAGCCGTTGAAGCTTACCAAGCAGCCTGTGAAAATGAACACAACTGCGTTTACAGCGATCGCAACCGCTACGACCAAATGCTGAACCTAATCAGCACCAAACTCCAAGAAACCTGGGCGCGCTGGCAAGAAAAAATGCAGCAAATTCTTCCCCACTACTGCGACATCGAATGCACCGACGGCATGGATCACATGATTTATGTAGGAAAATCCATCGATCCCAAATTTAGCCAGTTTCACCTACACAGTTTGCGGTACGAACAACTACGAGCTATTTGCGATTGCGGTCGCACAGTTTTTCGCCTGCAATCCGAGTCTCAAATCAACATGGAACTCGCACATTTAGTGTTAGTTCAGAATACCACGATCGACATTTTTCACAACGAAAATACCGAAAAAATGTTTGATGTCAAAGGCACTCGCGACATCCGCTACGAACTTGTCAAAAAGCGGATCGAAAAAGCCGTTGACAAAGACGCACAAGAGCGGATTACTCAGTCGGGGATGTTGACTGTTGTTTATTCCACCGAGGAGGAGTGGGAAGAGTATGAGCAATACTTGCGCTACTTGTCTCGCGAAGGTTGGGTAGAGCCAAAAGTTCAGACCGGCATGGTAGAATCACAACAAGGAGTTAGCGGTTTAAAATTCGCCCGCGTGCGTATTTTGCCTGAACCGGAATCTATTTCTACTATCTGTGAAGTTACAGTAGTCAGCGATTGATAACCCGTTCAATTGCCTGTTTTATGCCCAGTGCGATCGCTCCCATGCCCCTGAAAAACTGTGCAGCCAAAGCATTCGGGACTCACACACAAGACCAATATTACATTTATGATGTTTGTTGACACCAAGGGAGCATCTCATATTTGTAAAAACACTTCTTCTTGCTCCTTCCTTCTTCCTCTTTCCTCCTGCCTCCTGCCTCCTGCCTCCTGCCTCAACACTCCAATTTATAGCTGGGCGGCTTTCATTGAGATGCTCCCGACACCAACGATCAAGCCCACATTTTCACTTAGTGTATATTGCGTGTGATTGGAAATCGCCAAATACACGATCGCAATCACACAAAATCAAGATTAAGTAATGTTAATCTAATGAGAATTAGCTCCTGTAATTTCTAACTTAAATGATGTTAAACTTATCACAATACCAAATAACTTCTACTCTGCACGAAGGCGTCGAAACAATAGTCTATCGCGGACAAACACCGACAGACGCGCCCCCAGCAATTCTGAAAGTCCTCAAAGCCGAATATCCCACCCTCGAAGCCATTACCAGGCTCAAACACGAATATCAAATCCGCCAAAATTTAGACAGCGAACAAATCGTCAAAGCCATCAGTCTCGAAACATTCGACCACCGATTAGGAATCGTTTTAGAAGACTTTGGCGGCGAATCCCTCGCAAAACTGCTGGAAAGAGAAACCTTGAGCCTGCCAGCAAATTTACACCTCGCCATCCAAATAGTCAAAGCCTTACAATACCTGCATTTTCATCACATTATTCACAAAGACATCAAACCCAGCAACATCATAATTAACTCGCAAACAAAACAAGTAAAACTCACCGACTTCGGCATTGCTACAAAACTCAACAAAGAAAATCCGCAATTTAACAATCCCAACTCAGTCGAAGGCACCTTAGCCTATATGTCACCCGAACAAACCGGGAGAATGAACCGCACCCTCGACTACCGCACCGACTTTTATTCCCTTGGTATCACATTATATGAAATGCTGACAGGAAAATTGCCTTTCTGCAGCAACGACCCCTTAGAAGTAGTTTATAGCCACATTGCAGTTCAACCAATATATCCCCATCAAATCAATTCAGAAATACCTGTCGCCATCTCAGAGATAGTGATGAAATTGATGGCAAAGAATGCCGAAGATAGATATCAAAGTGCGGCCGGATTGTTAGCCGACTTAGAAATTTGTTTGCATCAGTTAGAAACCACCGGACAAATTGCCGACTTCATCCCCGGACGCTTAGATATTCTCAGCCAATTGTTAATCCCCCAAAAATTGTACGGTAGAGAACAACAAGTCAACGAACTATTAGCAGCATTTGAACGTGTAGGGGCGGGTTCACCCAAATCTTTGCCACCCAACCTAAATACCGAAAAACCCGCCCGCCCCAATGCAGAAACCATTTCTGCCGCATCTTTTCCACCAAACCAAAATACAGAAAAATTCGCCCATTGCCAAAGCGAATTAATGCTAGTATCAGGCTACTCAGGCATCGGTAAATCAGCCGTAGTCAACGAAGTTAGCAAACCCATTACCCGGTCAAAAGGTTACTTCATCAGCGGCAAATTTGACCAACTAAAACGCAACATTCCTTATGCCTCATTAATCCAAGCATTTAACTCCTTGCTGCGGCAATTGCTAACTGAAAGTGCACTTTCATTAGAAATATGGCGCACTAAAATTTTAACAGCAGTGGGAACAGACGGCCAAGTAATTGCCGACGTAATTCCCAAAGTTGAATTAATCATCGGCAAACAGCCCGAAGTCCCAGAACTCGCCCCCATAGAATCCCAAAATCGATTCAATCGGGTATTCAAAGAATTTATTCGCGTTTTCGCCCAAAAAGAACACCCCCTAGTTATCTTTTTAGACGATTTGCAGTGGGCAGATTCAGCAACATTAAAGTTGATGCAAATACTGATAACTGACCCTGACCAAGAATATTTGTTGCTAATCGGTGCCTATCGAGACAATGAAGTTAGTCCCACCCACCCCTTAATTCAGACTGTAGAAGAAATTGAAAAAACTGGTACAAGAGTCAACAATATCGTGCTGCAACCGCTGGATTTAGCAAATGTGACGGAATTAGTCACTGAAACACTTAATACGGGTACAGAAAAAGTAACAAATCTAGCCGAGTTAATCTGGAATAAAACGGGTGGCAATCCTTTTTTCTTGACTCAATTACTCCAAGCACTTTATCAAGACTCTCTTTTGAAATTTGAATTTAATCACATTATAAATGAGGGAAATACAAGTGGCTGGTATTGGAGTATCGATGAAATTCAAGCCATTGGAATCACCGATAAAAGTGTGGTGGAACTGGTAGCTTCTCGCATTGAAAAATTGCCCGCAGCCACGCAAAAAATGTTGAAATTAGCAGCTTGTGTCGGGGATAAATTTGCTCTAGATGTGCTGTCACTTGTTAGCGAAAAGTCAGCTAATACTACAGCAACTGAACTTTATTCAGCTTTGCAAGCCGGGTTAATTCTGCCCTTGAGCGATGCTTATCGCATTCCTTTAGTTTTCGATCGAGCCGAATCAATCCATCTCAAGTTAGACACTTCGCGGGTTAGTTACAAATTTTTGCACGACCGCGTTCAGCAAGCCGCATATTCGCTAATTCCCGAAGACCAAAAGCAATCCACCCATTTAAAAATCGGTCAATTACTGTTACAAAATACTCCACCAGACAAGCTAGAAGAAAACATCTTTGATATCGTCAATCAATTAAATGTCGGAGTTGACACGATTAGCCAACAGTCAGAAAAAACTCAGTTGGCACAATTAAATTTAACTGCTGGACGCAAAGCCAAAGCGGCGGCTGCGTATGAAGCTGCTGTTAGGTATTTGCGGGTTGCTATGGAACTATTGCCTGCGGATTCTTGGCAAAGCCACTATGACTTAACGTTAGCAATTTACGAGTCAACGGCAGAAGCTGAATACTTAAACATCAACTATGAAGATTCAAAAAAACTGGTTGATATTGTCGTGCAAAAAGCTAAAACTTTACTGGAGAAAGTGAATGTTTATGAACTTCAAATCCAGTCTTATAACGCTCAAAATAGACTTGTAGAAGCACTCAATACAGGACTGGAAGTGCTGAAAATGTTAGGTATTTCTTTTCCTCAAAACCCCAACGCGCTAAATATTGTGCCGGGACTGATTAATACAAAACTGAGCTTGGGATTGAAACGAATTGAGGATTTAGCTAACTTGACACAAATGATTGATCCCGAAAAACAAGCAGCCATGCGGATTTTATCAGGGATTCTCAGCAGTGCTATTCAGGCCAAGCCCCCACTGGTACCGCTGCTGGCCTTTAGGATGGTCAAGCTGTGCATTAAATATGGTAATTCGCCTTATGCGAGTATTGCCTACGTTTTTTATGGCGTAGTTATGTACAAGCTAGGGGACATTAGTTTGGCATACCAATTCGGTCAACTGGCAATTAGGATGTTAGACAAATTTCCCTCCCGTTCAATCAAAAGTAGAGTTTATACAGCCTTTGGTTCTTTTATTAACCACTGGAACGCCTCTGTCAAGTCAGGATTAGACGAGCTCAAAGAAGGTTTTCAAGCTGGGATCGAAACTGGAGAGTTGGAATATGCTGGTTATTCTATAACTGAATATTGCTTCAAAAAACTGTCGATAGGAGAGCCTCTAGATTTGGTGGATCAGGAGACTGGTAAATATATGAAACTAATGCAACAATCTCAACTAGAAATAGCTGTACAGCATATAAGTATAGGCAGGCAGACAGCCCTCAATTTGCGCGGTCAAGCTGTCGAACCCTGCCATTTAGTCGGCGAGAGATTTAATGAATTAAAAATGCTCCCCGTTTTAATAGAAACTAAAAATTTTGTTTTAGTTGGTGTGGTTTATTATGCCAAAACTCAGCTTAATTATCTCTTCAGGAACTATGCGGAAGCCTTGGAAAATTCAAGGTTATTTGAGAAACATGAGGAGTCCGTAGCCGGCTTTTATGTGGTTTCTCTGAATAACTTTTACTCCTCTCTCAGTATCATAGCTTTGTATCCAGCAAGTGGCAAAGGGGAACAAAAGCAATATCTGGAAAAAGTGCTGCAAAACCAAAATAAGATGAAAAAATGGGCAGTTCATGCTCCGATGAATTATCAACACAAATACGATTTGGTAGCAGCCGAGAAAGCGCGAGTATTGGGGCAAAATAGCCAAGCAATGGATTTGTACGATCGCGCAATTGATGGAGCCACCAAAAACGGTTACATTCAAGAGGAAGCATTAGCCTGTGAATTAGCAGGAGAATTTTATCAAGCTTTGGGTAAAGAGATAGTTTCTCAAGCATATCTGACTAAAGCCTATTATGGATATATCCATTGGGGAGCCATAGCTAAAGTTAAACACTTAGAATCAACACATCCTTTCTTAGCAGCACAGACGCGCACAATTCCAACCCCAACCCTCGATGTCACCCGCACTGCCACGGGAAATACTACCAGTAGTAGTTTAGGCGATTTATTAGACTTAGCTACTTTTATTAAGTCGGCCGAAGCCATTAACGGTGAAATTGTTCTAGAAAAATTGTTGACCAAATTAATCAAAATTATTTTAGAAAATGCGGCGGCTCAAAAAGTAGTGCTGCTGCTGCTGAAAAACGATATTCTCTGCATAGAAGCTACTGGCAGTTTTGCGGAGGATACAGTGACAATTTTACCCTCTATTCCCGTAGAAAATAGTCAAGATGTTCCCCTGTCTGTGATTAATTACGTCCACCGCATTCAAAAGCATCTGGTTTTAGACAATGCTACTGTCGCCGAACCTTTTAACGTAGATACCTACATTCAGAAATATCAACCAAAATCACTTCTCTGTTTGCCGATTATTTATCAATCTCAGCGGCGCGGAATAATTTATTTAGAAAATGCTTTGACAGTAGGAGCTTTTACAGCAGAGAGAGTAGAAATATTCAAAGTTTTAATTTCTCAAGTTGCTATTGCTGTAGAGAATGCTGGTTTGTACGCGCGCGAAAAAGAAAAATCTCAACAGTTAGAAAAATCTTTCAATGAATTGCAACAGGCGCAACTGCAACTCATTCAAAGCGAAAAAATGTCTGCTCTCGGCAATTTGATTGCAGGGGTTGCTCACGAAATTAACAATCCGCTGGGTTTTATTGCGGGCAATCTTGATGCTGCTGCTGAGGCCAGCTTAGATTTGATTGATTGCTTACAACTTTACCAAGAAAAATTTCCTAATCCTGGAGATGAATTACAGGATAAAGCATCGGAGATTGATTTAGACTATTTGATCGAAGATTTGCCGAAAATGCTTTTATCTATGAAATCAGGTACAGAGCGCATTCGCAATATTAGCAAGTCTTTGCGGACTTTTTCCCGCGCTGACAGTGCGAATAAAGTGTCAGCAAATATTCATGAGGGCATCGACAGCACTTTGATGATTTTACAGTATCGCCTGAAAGCTAAAGATACTCGCCCCGCGATTAAAATTATCAAAGAATACGGAGATATCCCGCCAGTTAAATGTTATTTTGGGCAACTGAATCAGGTATTTATGAATTTGCTGGCAAATGCGATCGAGTGTTTTGACGAATTCAATCAGGGCCGCACTTATGCTGAAATTGAAGCTTTACCGAATACGATCGCCATTATCACTCATCTCTCGGAGGATAGCAACAGCGTGGTGATTAAAATCAAAGATAACGGTAAAGGGATGTCATCGGAGGTCAAGTCGAAAATATTTGACCATTTATTTACTACTAAAGGAGTAGGGAAAGGTACGGGTTTGGGGTTGTCTATCAGCAGGCAAATTGTGGAAGAAACCCACGGCGGTAAACTAACTTGTGAATCGGTGCTGGGAGAAGGTTCGGAATTTGCGATCGCCCTTCCCCTGAATTAAGATTATGGAACTATGGGGTGTTTTAAAACCCGGAGATCCCCCCTAACCCCCCTTAATAAGGGGGGACAAGAGCATCCTCAAAGTCAACCCCTACTCCCCTTTTTAAGGGCGATTTAGGGGGATCGAGACTCGGCTAAAAACGGCATAACACATATATGAAAAATTGTCAATGCCTAATTATTTCGGAAAAAGTCCGCTGTTCACAGGCTACATTCGGCAGTATGCAGTTACATTATTAGCTAAATGTAATAACTATATTTGATAGGAGTTTTTCGCGTGAACGCTGCCGAACAAGCCAAAAATATAGAAGTTGCCAGCAAAATTGCTGCGGTTGTTAATTTATTCAAGTCCGAATTCCCGGATACAAAAGTCGATTTGAAACCTTGGATGAATGACCAGGATACCAGAGAACTTGTAGATCCAGATTCGATCGACATTGGCTTTCATTTCCCCGGTAGAAGCCGCTTGTTGCAAAGCCGCAGCATCTTGATTCAAATCCGATTTTACCAAGATCCGGTAGAAGGAAGCCGTCGGGCGATCGGGGTTGAGGCCGCCGGTTACGATCATACTGGTCAGCAGTGGCGCTTTTCCACAGTGGAAAATTGGAGTTTTTTCGGTGCAACCGAACCTGCTGCGGAGTCTGCCCAAAAACTCAAAGACTTTTGCCGTGAGATATTCGGTTTGTTTAATCAATCTTTTTGAGGACTTCAGTTTTCACGGATCTCCTGTTTGTAGTAAAGACTTTATTCCTTGCTATTATCGCAATTGTCGATCGACTTACAGCCAACTGGATAAACAGATTTGTAAGTAGTCGATCGCTTGCCAAACAAAGTATAGCGGTTATCGCGGACTTGTTCGTACACGCGATCGCCCATCCACTTCATCCCCGGCATTGCCCGGTAAGCAGCCACAAACACCTCGCCAGCAGGAAGTATCCGCCCGATTTCCTCCGCCGCATCGCTGCCCTGCCAGCGGCGTTCCGGGGTGTTGCCATCTATCAAAATCATCCCCATTTCGCAGTCTTCAGACGTAATCCCAAAGCGATTTAATTGCTCTAAATCTTGCATGGAAATATACTCAAAATTCTTGCCTTGGTCTAAGTTTTCTAGTAACTGCACCAAGGTAACGCAGAGATTGCAATTGCCGTCGTAAATTACGCTATATTTCATGGTTAGGGGGAATAATGAATTGGGCATTGGGCATTGGGCATCGGAAATGGGTAATTGGTAGTAAATAACTACTGACAACTGACAACTGACTACTGACTACTGACAACTGACAACTGACTACTGACTACTGACTACTGACTACTGACTATTCCCCACAGGAATCTCGATCGCAAATTCCGTCCCTTGACCCGGTGCAGAATCGCACTTAAGCAGCCCGCCGTGTTTTTCCACCACAATTTGATAGCTGATAGACAGCCCCAAACCAGTACCTTTACCAGGTTCTTTCGTAGTAAAAAACGGATCGAACAGCCTTTTGTGAACATCTATCGGAATCCCCGGCCCGTTGTCAGCAATCCGAATCACAATATGAGAAGGATGTGGCATTGCATCATCAGAAACAGCAGAATCTGCTTGCATCAAAGCATCCTGTTCATATTTTACATCCGTACAAATCCGCAGCGTCGGCGAAGGACAATAAGGAATAGGCGCCAGTTGTCCCTCTGCCCACTGTCCAGTCTCCATTGCCTCTTCCAAAGCATCAATTGCATTGCCAATAATATTCATAAAAACCTGATTCAACTGTCCTGCATAACACTGTACGCGGGGCAAATTCCCGAACTCTTTGAGCAGCACAATTTTAGGACGCCCTGCCGTTTCTTTCAACCTGTGCTGCAAAATCAATAAAGTGCTTTCAATCCCTTCGTGAATATCCACCTGCTTTTGTTCGGATTCATCTAATCGCGAAAAATTTTTCAGTGACAGCACAATTTGGCGAATTCGTTCGGCTCCCATTTTCATCGAATTTAGCAGATTCGGCAAATCTCTGAGCAGAAAATTCAAATCGATATCATTTATCTCTTGTTGAATAATCGGTGTTGGGTGCGGGTATTCCTGCTGGTAAAGTTGCAGAATTTTTAGCAAGTCTTGAAAGTAATCGTCAGCGTGCATGACATTGCCGTAAATAAAGCTAACTGGATTGTTTATTTCGTGAGCAACCCCAGCGACTAATTGCCCCAAACTTACCATTTTTTCATTTTGAACCATCATGCTTTGAGTTTTATGCACGTCCCGCAGGGCTTTTGCCAATTCTTCATTTTTAGTCCTCAATTGACTTTCGGAAAGCCGCACCGCTTCTTCTGCGTGTTTGCGATCGGTAATATCTTTGCGAATTGCTACATATTGATGGGGTTCTCCGCTGCTATTTAAGAAAGGTACAATGGTAGTATCCAACCAAAATAATGTGCCGTCTTTAGCTTGATTTTTCATTTCTCCCCGCCAAACCTTTCCCTGGCGGATTGTTGACCAAAGCTGCTTGAAAAAATCGGCTGGGTGATAGCCAGAATTGACAATTCTGTGGGTTTGGCCGAGCAGTTCTTCTCGGGAGTATTTAAAGAGTTCGCAAAATTGCTCGTTGACATAGGTAATGGCTCCGAATTCGTCGGTATTCGAGACAATTGCTGATTGATCCAAAGCAAATTTTTCAAATTCCAACTCTTGGAGAGTTTGGCGCAATTCTGCTTCTGCTTGTTTGCGATCGCTAATATCGGTAATCATCCGCAATACCCCGGAAAATTCGCCCTCACCGTCGAACATCGGCGTCGCGGACACGATCGCCCACAAGTGAGATCCGTCTTTGCGAGTAAACTTAAAATCGTGGCGTTCCCGAAGGCCTTGCCGCCTGCGCTGGACGTAACTTTCTGCTATTTCCCTAGACTCGCAGTCGATAAACTCAAATAGCGAGCGCCCCAGCATTTCCTCCACAGTATACCCCAGCATTTCGGCCATCCGAGAGTTAGCAAAAGTCGTGGTACTTTCGCTGTCAAACATCCAAACGCCCTCCGAAGCCGTCTCGACAATGCAGCGGTAATAATTCTCCCTCTCCCTGACTGTTGCCTCTGCTTGCTTGCGATCCGTAATATCAGTTTGCACCGCAATAAAACCTTCGAGTTCCCCATTTTCTTGATAAATTGGGGCAATCGAAAGCGCCACCCAATAACCCCTTCCATCCTTTTTGTAATTGTAAATTTCCTGATTAAACGGCACGCCTGCAGCCAAAGCCGATCGCAGTTGAGCAATAGTTAGCGGGTCTGTTTCAGGGCCTTGCAGTACATCACCCGGTTTTTTTCCCTGTATTTCTGCGAGCACATAACCGCTAATCCGAGTAAATCCTTCATTCACCCATTCAATGCAGCCTTGAGCATCAGTAATAATCACACCATTTTGCGTTTTTTGAGCCACAATTGCCAAGCGCGACAATTCTGTTTCAGTTTTTTTGCTTTCCGTAATATCTTCAGCAATACCCAGAATGTACTTAGGTGTGCCCGACTCGTCAAACAAAGGAACTTTTTTCGTGTGCAAAATCCGCTTTCCTCGGTGCGGAAGTTCGATAGTTTGTTCGGGCAAATCGACGCCTTTTCTCGTGGCCAGCACTTCTAAATCTTGTGCTTGCAAGTAATTGGCATGATCTGACTCGAACAAGTCAGCAGCATTGTTTAAGATCACTTCATCCCTGGAATAGCCAAACAATTCTTCGCTAGCAGTATTCCAATAAATAAAATTTTGCTTTACAGCATCTTTAATAAAGACGCTAATCGGCAGATTTTGCAGTACCGCATTCAGAAAATCTTGAGTGTTTCGCAGGTCTTCCTCAGCTCGCTTTCGTTCAGTAATATCCAAAATTACTCCGTCGAGATAAACAACCCGACACAGAGAATTTGCGATCGGCGAAACCGGCGAAACCGGCGAAACCACAGCCGACAACAAGCCCTCAATTTGCCCTTGTCCCTCTTGTCTTCCTCTCGCCTCGTCCGCCTCGCAGCAAACAGCTTTGCCTTTTTCGTAAACCCAGCTAATGCCGCCGTCCGCCCGGACAATCCGGTATTCAAGGATGTACGGAGTTCTAGTTGCTACACTTTTTTTGACAGTAGCATCCACATTTTTGCGGTCTTGAGGATGGATAATGCTTGCCAAGGAACGGACGCGATCGTTGATAAAATCAGAAGAGGGATAGCCTGATATTTCTTGAACCGCCTCGCTCAAAAACGCCATTGTCCGTGTTAATTCCCCGTCCTCCGTATACTCGCAGGTACAGCGGTAGACAGCACCGGGAATATTAGCTACTAAATTTTTATATTTTTCTTCGCTTTTTAACAAAGATGAGCCGTCTTCGTTATTGTGATCGCCGTTCTTAAATTTAGAAGAATTCGAGGAAATTTGCATGATTTTTTCACTTGTGAGTGCGGGGGCAAGTGTTAGAGTAGATGACCCTATAAAAAGTGAATTAAATTTGCGAAATAATTCGTTATAAACTAATATAGTACAAAATTAGTTCTGCGAACATTCAGAAAATTTGAGGGCGGGTAATAGGTAAAGCTAATCAAGGCTATAGATATAGAAAACAGTTCGGAAACGCATTATCTAACGGATTTAACGCATTTAACGGATGGATGTTGAGGTTCGAGGGAAACAGGGAAGATTTTCCCACTTTCCCACTCTCCCACTCCCCCCATCTCCCCCTCTCCCCATCTCTCCCACTCCCACTCCCCCAATCTCCCCCTTCCCCACTCCCTCACTCTCGTTAGAATAAGATAAGTTTCCCTGCTACCGTGAGCCCCTCACACAAAACACCATGACTCAACAACAACCCCGGATTTGCATTCTCGGCGGAGGCTTCGGCGGACTCTACACAGCCCTGCGCTTGAGTCAGTTACCCTTCTCCAAAACCGAAAAACCCGAAATTGTCCTAGTTGACCGCCGCGATCGATTTTTGTTCGTTCCCCTGCTGTACGAACTCCTGACCGGCGAACTCCAAACCTGGGAAATTGCCCCGCCGTTTGCCGAACTCTTGGAAAACACAGGCGTGCGCTTTTGTCAAGGTACTGTTTCCGGCATCGATGTAGAGGAAAAGCGAGTGAAGTTGCACGACGGGCCAGAAATTCCGTGCGATCGCCTTGTTTTAGCTTTAGGCGGCGAAACCCCCCTAGATATGGTCAAAGGTGCCGTTGAATACGCTTACTCATTTCGCACCCTCGACGACGCCTACCGCTTAGAAGAAAGATTGCGGTTTTTAGAAGGCAGCAATACCGACAAAATTCGGGTTGCGATCGTCGGCGCCGGTTATGCGGGAGTAGAATTAGCTTGTAAATTAGCCGATCGACTCGGAGAAAAAGGTCGCGTGCGGTTAGTCGAGCAAGGGAACATGATTCTGCGGACATCACCGGAGTTTAACCGCGAAGCCGCCACCCAAGCATTAGAAAAACGGAAAGTGTGGATCGACTTAGAAACAGAAGTAGAGGCGATCGAAGCCGACACAATATCCTTACTTTACAAAGGACAATTAGATGTTCTCCCCGTAGACATAGTGCTGTGGACAGTAGGAACTCAAGTTAGTCAAGCAGTGCGATCGCTACCCCTCAAACAAAACCGCCGCGGTCAATTAATAGTCAATTCGCAAATGCAAATTATCGACCATCCAGATATATTTGCCTTGGGAGACTTAGCAGAATGTCACGATGCAAATGGTCAAAAAGTCCCCGGAACAGCCCAAACAGCCTTCCAGCAAGCTGACTACACCGCATGGAACATTTGGGCATCCCTCACCGGCCGTCCTTTACTTCCTTTCCGCTATCAGCCCCTAGGAGAAATGATGACATTAGGAATTGACAACGCCACCCTGGCCGGTTTAGGAATTAAACTCGACGGACAACTAGCCCACATTGCTCGCCGCCTAGCCTATCTCTATCGGATGCCAACATTTGATCATCAACTAAAAGTTGGTTTCAATTGGATTAGCAGGCCGATTCAGGAGTTGCTTAAAAGTTAATCGATGCTTCTTCAAATAGATCGGCAACAGGCAAGATGCCCGTTCCCAAAAAATTCAATGTTCTTGTGGAATGGGCATCTTGCCCGTTCCCAAAAAATTCAATATTCTTGTGGAATGGGCATCTTGCCCGTTCCCAAAAAATTCAATATTCTTGTGGAATGGGCATCTTGCCCGTTCCCAAAAAATTCAATATTCTTGTGGAATGGGCATCTTGCCCGTTCCCAAAAAATTCAATATTCTTGTGGAATGGGCATCTTGCCCGTTCCCAAAAAATTCAATATTCTTGTGG
>NZ_JAUBTT010000058.1:9594-40424 GCF_036705125.1 Microcoleus sp. B7-D4 | reverse complement strand
CCCAAAAAATTCAATATTCTTGTGGAATGGGCATCTTGCCCGTTCCCAAAAAATTCAATATTCTTGTGGAATGGGCAAGATGCCCGTTCCCAAAAAATTCAATATTCTTGTGGAATGGGCATCTTGCCCGTTCCCAAAAAATTCAATATTATTGTGGAATGGGCATCTTGCCCGTTCCAATAGAAAATATTAGGTACAATAAAAAATGCAAACTCCTACAATTCAACAGCCAAAAACAGAACTTCCACCGTTAATCGAGCGGGAAATTCTGTTCGGAAATCCCGAAAAAACTAGCCCCCGACTTTCACCAGACGGCAAGTATCTCGCCTACATTGCACCCGATGAAAACAACGTTTTGCAAGTGCAATTGCGTACCGTCGGTCAAGCAGACGATCGCCAACTGACAGCAGATAAAAAACGGGGCATCCGCATCTTTTACTGGACATACAGCGACGAATATCTCATTTATCAGCAAGATATTGATGGTGATGAAAAATGGCATTTATTCTCAGTCAATATTCAGTCAAACCTGGTGCGCGACTTGACACCCTTTCAAGGTGTTCGAGCTCATCTGATTGCCCTTGACCGCAACTTCCCCAATGAAATATTAGTGGGAATGAACATCCGCGATCGGCGCAAACACGATCTTTACCGCATCAACCTGCAAAACGGTGCCGTTGAACTCGACACCGACAACCCAGGAAACATCGTCAATTGGGCTGCTGACGCCCAATTTCAAGTGCGGGCGGCCACAGCCACAACTGCCGAGGGCGGTAAAGAATTGCTATGGAGGGAAACTGCGGACAAGTCTTGGGAAAGCCTGCGAAGCTGGGGCCCCGACGACGAAGGCGGTGCCGTCATGTTCTCAGAAAACGGCAAAATTCTTTACATCATCGGCAATCACGATGCTAACGCCCAACGTTCGATCGCACTCGACTTAGAAACCAAACAAGAAACCGATCTCGCCTCTGACCCAGAATACGATGTCGGCGGCATTGTCGTACACCCCACCAAGCGAGAGATTCAGGCGGTTTCCTTCTACAAGGACAAGCAAGAGTGGCAGATTTTAGACCAAAGCATAGCAGAGGATTTTGAGGATCTCGGCAAATTTCGCCCCGGCGAATTCTCCATTACCAGCCGCAACCTCGCCGATACCACTTGGCTAGTCGCTTACATGACAGACGACGGCCCAGTTTACTACTATGCGTTCGATCGCGCCTCCAAAACCTTCACCTTTCTGTTCAGCAACAAACCCAAACTCGAAGGGCTACCGCTATCATCAATGGAACCCATTTCTTACACCGCAAGAGATGGTTTAACGATTCACGGCTACCTGACAAAACCGGTTGGTGTCTCAACACCCGTACCTGCAGTCTTGCTTGTTCACGGTGGCCCCTGGGGACGCGATACCTGGGGTTACAACCCACAAGCCCAATGGCTGGCAAACCGAGGTTACGCCGTTTTGCAAATCAATTTTCGCGGTTCCAACGGCTACGGCAAAGCCTTTCTCAATGCCGGCAATCGCGAATGGGCCGCTAAAATGCACGACGACTTGCTAGATGGGGTTAATTGGCTGGTAGAAACACGAATTGCCCTACAGGATAAAATTGCGATTATGGGCGGTTCTTACGGTGGTTATGCCGCCTTAGTCGGATTGACTTTTAGTCCCGATGTTTTTGCCTGCGCCGTCGATATTGTCGGGCCAAGCAATTTGATTACACTCCTGCAAACTATTCCCCCTTACTGGGAACCGAGAAAAGCAAGTCTGTATCACCGCGTCGGCAATTTGGAAACAGAACCAGAGTTTCTGAAATCGATCTCCCCCTTATCTTTTGTCGATCGCATCCAGAAACCTTTACTAATCGCCCAAGGTGCCAACGACCCGCGAGTGAAAGAAGCAGAAAGCGAGCAAATTGTCAATGCCATGAAGCAAGCCGGCAAACCTGTAGAATACGTGCTTTATACAGACGAAGGACACGGATTTGCGCGGCCAGAAAATCGCCTGCACTTTTATGCGATCGCCGAAGAATTTCTAGCCAAATATTTAGGAGGCAGATTTGAACCTGCGGCCAACATTGCCAATCATTCTGGTGTAGTGAATCCGCAAACAACTAATTAGAAGGAAGAAGGAAAAAGGAAAAACAAAGAAGGAATTACTCAAATCTCTTTTCTCTTCTCTTCTCTTCTCTTCTCTTCCTCTGTGTTCTCTGTGTCCTCTGTGGTTAAATCATTCCGATGCAACCGGATGTGCGATAAGTCCTCTTTCCTCTTCCCTTTTTATTCTCAAATGACCCAAATTATTTTTCTAGATGCCGCAGGGACGCTATTTGACGTGCGCGGCAGCGTCGGCGAAGTCTACGGAAAATTGGCCCGCAGTTGGGGAGTAACTGTTTCTAACGAAGAGTTAAATGCAGCATTTTTCCAAAGTTTTGCCGACTCAAATCCGATGGCATTTCCCGGAATAGAATTAGCCAAAATTCCCCAGCTAGAATTTGAATGGTGGCAAGCAGTTTGCGCGAACGCTTTTCAAATAGCAGGCGTTTTCAATCAATTCTCAGACTTTCCCAAATTCTTTGCCGAACTCTACGCTCATTTTGCCACCGCCGAACCTTGGTTCGTCTATCCCGACGTATTGCCAGCATTAAATAGGTGGCAGCAACAAGGGATTGAATTAGCAGTAGTATCGAATTTCGATTCGCGACTTTATGCAGTATTAAAAGCACTAAAATTAGCTGAATATTTCACATCAGTGACAATTTCCACCGAAGTTGGTGCAGCAAAACCCCAGTCTCAAATTTTTACGGCAGCTTTGCAGAAACACAACTGCATTGCGGAAAACGTTTTGCATATCGGCGATAGTTTTAAGGCTGATTATTGCGGTGCTAAAGCTGCGGGTTTAAATGCAGTTTGGTTGAATCGCCACCAGGAAAAGATAGATTCAGCAAAGTTTAATTTAACAGATTTTCAAAAAATAGAAGAGTTTCCTAGTCTGGATTTTATATAAGTCAGTGCGGGACGCACTCCGGCAAAGAAACCGGGTTTTTTACCCGATCTGCGGGTGGCAAGGCGTCTTTTCGTAAAAAAACCCGGTTTCCCATGAGTCCCGATGCGTCCAGGACTATAAATATGAATTTTATGAGGTTAAGGTTATGATTTTTATGAATTGACTTATAGAGCTGTTTATTGAATAATATGAGTAATTTAACCGCAGAGAGCGCAGAGGGCGCTGAGTTGGAGAAGAGAGAGGGGATCTATATTTAACTTTCTAGTGGGCAAGAACATTACAGATACTAATGGTGAACTCTATGGAACCTCGACTCACTCAAACTCAATTAGCACAGGTAGTCGCTGAAATCGACAAGTTATCCCAGCAGCGCGAGTTAGAATTGGCCCCAGATCAGGTAAGAGAAATTTTACAGGAGTTGAATCTTCCTGATGAGCTTTTAGAAGATGCGATCGCCCAAATGCGCCGCCGCGAAGCCCTAGAAAAACAGCAGCGACGCAACCGCTGGATCGCGATCGCCACGACAGCCGTTGTCATATCTGCGATCGGTATAGGCGTACTGTTCGGGCAAAATCAGCAACAAAAAACTGCTCAAGTTGTGGGAGGAGAAGACAGGATTGCGCTATCGAAAAAAGGTGGTGACAGCCTTACTCAAGTCAACCGTCAAATTAATCCCCGCATCTACTACCAGGTGACGTTGCAAAATGCTCCGATCGGCAATGAGTTGTCTCTGCAATGCGATTGGATTAATCCCAGCGGTGACATTGTTCATCAGGGCAGGTATCAAACTCGCACGATCGATACTGCGGTTTGGAATACCCACTGCTTTTACGATCTCGGATCTGCTGCAGCCCCAGGCAAATGGGAAGTTCGGATGTCCCTGGATGGGCGCGTCATCAGCAGTGAACCTTTCACTGTGAAATAAATAGACTTATCCAAAGAAGCCTGTTTTGAACAGGCAAGATGCCTGTTCCACAATGATTATTGGAGATATCTAAATAGACTTATTCAAAAAAGCCTGTTTTGAACAGGCAAGATGCCTGTTCCACAATGATTATTGGAGATATCTAAATAGACTTATCCAAAAAAGCCTGTTTTGAACAGGCAAGATGCCTGTTCCACAATAATTATTGGAGACATCTAATGGGTGCGATCGGCAAACCTTCACATTTCATAGGCTACTGGGGAGAGGGCGATCGCACAAAAACGCTCAGCCGTTTAGTGCCTGAATACTTCATCCGACAGGGCAAATTATCAGAATGGGCGATCGCCTCTGAATCTGTACTCACGGCTGACACAGTGACGCTGAATGCTTGCGGGCGCGATCGGGCGACGGATTTACCGGGAGATGCTTGGGCGGCAGTAGAAGCGAAACAGCTACGGCTGGGGCGCGATCCGTTTGGGCGAGTGCCGCTTTATTGGATGCAGTTGGGAGAAACGATTTGGTTTGCGACGCGCCTGCAATTGCTGCTACCGCTGATGGCTTCCCCTCAAATTAGCCCGATCGCGCTACACAGTTATGCTTGTTTTTCCTACGTGCCCACGCCGTTAACGCCGATCGAGCAAATTGCATCCGTAGCAGCCGGAAGCGAGATGATTTGGGAAATCGCCGATGTTAACGATCTGCCGAAAGTACGCGCGGCGAAGCTATCCCGTAGGGAATCGCTGCCATCGGCTTGGCAAGAAGCGCCCCAATTACTGCGCCGTGAGGATGAGGCGATCGCACAATTGCAAGGGCTGTTGCAACAGGCGATCGATCGACAAGTGGCTGATTTGCCGATCGACGAACCCGTAGGCGTTTTACTCTCCGGTGGCATCGATTCTTCCCTGGTGACGGCGCTGCTAGTGAAAGCAGGCTTGCAGGTGCGCGCCTATGCCCTCGATTTTGGTGTCGAAGCCTATTCCGAACTGCCCTACGCCCAACAGGTGGCGGACTTTTTCCAGATTCCGCTGATCCGGGTGGCGGCGACAGGTGATGCAGTGTTGCGCGCGATCGGGCCAACCGCCAAAGCCCTCGATTTACCCTATGGAGACGGCACGACGGCTGCACTGTTTTTGCTCAAACAGGCGGCGGCGCAAGACGTGCGAGTTGTATTCAATGGCGAGAATGGCGATCAGCTATTTGCTGGATGGACAAACAAGCCTTTGATTGCACACGGAGTTTACAGTGCAGAACATCCCGCCGGAGGAGAAACCTTTGAACAGCAGTATTTGCGGACGTTTCAGCGATTTTATGGTTATGAAAAACAGATTTTTTCGCCAGAAATGCTCGATCGCATCCAGTCTCACGATTTGAGCGTTTACCTGCAAGACGCGATCGATCCCGAAACCTGTCCTTCCCTGCTAGCGAGGCTGCGGCGCGCTTCGCTGATGCTCAAAGGTGCCCAAAATATTCAGCCGAGGGCAACGGCATTGGCGTTTGCTTGCGGTTTGTGGGTGCGATCGCCCTTCTGCGACCCCGACCTCACAGCATGGACGTTTCAACTCCCTGGCGAGCTTCTACTGCAAGGTGCGTGCGAAAAATACATCCTCAAAAAAGCGTCCGAACGCTGGCTGCCGCCGGAAATTGTCTGGCGGGAAAAGCGCGGGATGGGTGTGCCTTTGAAGGTTTGGTATTACCGGGAGTTTTGGGCTGCGATCGGCGATCGGCTGAATCCGAATCTGTTGCGATCGCAAAATTGCTGGCAGCCCCATTTGGCCGACTCGATGTTATCGGGACAACTCGGAGTTGCAATGCGCGATCGCTATATTGGCAATAATCTCTGGTTGCTGCTGATGTGGCAGGCATGGCGCACCGAGGTTTTAGGCGAAATTCCGGTTAAGCGATCGCTCGATCATGTGTTTTGGTTGCCACCGGCGATCGGGCAGCGCATTTGGAAATATCGAAGGAGGTTGACTGTTGATAGTTGACAGTTGACTGTTGACAGTTGACTGTTGATTTTACAATCTTCCCTGTTCCGAACATCCGTTAAATCCGTTAAATAATTCGTTGCCGAACATCCGTTACATCCGTTACAAAATCCGTTGCCGAACTTCTTCTATATGACTGAATCTTTGCTACAGAATGAAACCAAAATACATTCGCCGCCGTTCTCCGAAGCATTAGCCAAGCGACTTTTGTCAACTTATGGTTCGCCCTTATATGTGTATCAGGCCGATATCCTCCATCAAACCCTTGAGCATATTACGCGATCGATCGACTATCCGCACGTTCAGTTTCATTTTGCTAGCGTCACCAACGGCAATATTGCTCTGTTGCAATTGATTCAGCAGGCTGGTTGGGGGCTACACGCGAATACACCGGGGGATGTTTTTTTGGGACTGAAAGCGGGTTTTACGAGCGATCGCATTGTCTACACGGGCAGTAACCTCAACAGGGCGGATATTCAGCAATTGATCGAGTGGAAGATCGATCGATTTAACTTCGATAGTCTGTCGCAACTCCAAGATTTTTGCGAATATTCCGGGAGTCAACCGCGAGCGATCCGTGCCGAAATTGGACTGCGCCTCAATTCACCGGAATTGACGGGAGACAGTCGGATTGGAGTACGTGCCGCCGAATTTGAGAAAGCCAACGAAATCGCGCAGCAGCAGGGGTTGAGGATTACTGGATTGCATTTTTATCGGGGGACTGGAACTAACGCCACGAGTGCTTTTACGCAGGCGATCGATCGCCTAATTGCGATCGCCCAACTGTTGCCCGATTGGCGAACCCTCGATTTTGGCGGTGGTTTTGGCTATCCCTATCGAGGCGGTGCGGTGTTTGACTGGCGGGAGTTTGGTGCGGCGATTACTGAACGATTGAGTGCGCTATCTCGCCCTATCGAGTTGGTGATTGAACCGGGACGATCGGCGATCGCAGGTTGTGGCGTTTTGCTTGCGAAAGTTGTGTCGGTGAAGTGGTTGGGCGATAGGCAAATTGTCGGCGTGGATACGACTGTATCAAATCTATCGGTGCCTGCGGTGCACGGGGGCTATCGGGCGATCGCAACTTGGGAAACCGACGATGTATCGCGACATGAAACGGATATTTGCGGCAACACGACTTATTCGCGGGATTATTTGGGGCGCAACTGTTGGCTACCGAAACTCAAAATTGGAGATGCGATCGCCATTTTGGATAGTGGGGCTTACGGCTATGCGATGTCGTCACATTTTCTGCACCGCCCCCGCCCTGCTGAAGTGTTGATTGATGCTAAGGGCGATCGATTAATTCGACAGCGAGAAGACTATTCTATTTTATTAAACGGGCAAATCTTTTAAACCTGAGATGTTACACCATTCTCAAGAACAGGCAAGATGCCTGTTCCACAATAAATAAATTCTCTTGTGGAACAGGCATCTTGCCTGTTCATAAAAGACTCACATCACAACCAAAGAAACCGGGTTTTTAGCTAAATCTGCGTTGTCATCAAGTATTCAAGAGAAAAACCCGGTTTCTGACTACCAATAAATCCATTAAATCAATCAGGAGTAACCGAAATGGGAATGAAATGCGTCCAGTGTCAAACAGACAACATTTTGAGCGATCGTACAAGCAACTCAGGTCGCTGCAAACAGTGCAACCATCCGTTTGTCTTTGAACCGACTACCGTCACTGATAAAAAGTTGGCATTCACCGATCCCTTTTTCAAAAATGCGATCGAAAATATTTCGAGCCAAAATATGTTGTTTTTTACGCACCAACAGTTTTTGTATTTTATTGACCAAAAGCTTAAATCTCGCGCGCCAGAAACCAGTTGGATTTTGACCTACTTCTTGTTTAGCGTATTTGCGGGCATCTTCGGCCTTCACTTCGCTCTTGCTCTTTTTCCCTCACAATTCGCAGTTGTTATTCCCTTCGCTCTCTACAATTTGATTTGGATAGGGCTATTGTTCCACTACAGCAAATCTCCTGCTCAAGGTATTCGTGGCAGAAGAAATAATGCTAAAAACCTCCAGATTTTAGGGGGAATTATTTTAGTGCTGGGCATTTCAGGAAGCCTAATATTTGATTATTCTTCAGGATACATCGTAGCGACTACACTAGGTCTATTGTCCTACGGGCTCGGCATTTCACAAAAAAAACGCCCACAGATAACGGGTGAAATATTTCTCGTTAATCAAGCGCAAAGCGATAAATGGCTGCGAGACTGGCAAACAGTAAACGGCACATTAGAAAAACTGCTCCCTGCTGCTCGTCAAGAGGCTTTGCCCGCAACCATCGATCGCGAAGTCAGCGCCTACAGCTTCGATCGCGCAATTATCTGTGACAGTGACGAAATAGCTCAATTCCTCATTGCCAACAACGTCCATTTTGAAAACAACTGCGCGATTCTTAGTATTAGTGGCTATCCCCAAAGCATCTTCAGTACCGTGATTGAAATGCTGCGGCGCAATACCGATTTAAAAGTCTATGCGCTGCACAATGCGAGCCCTGCTGGAGTTGGCTTGGTACATCAACTGCGAACTAATCCAAACTGGTTTGCGAATCAACAGGTGACAATTTTTGATTTGGGAATTTCTCCCCGTCAAATCTTAGCAACCCGTGATATGTTTGTGCAGCAATCTCAAACAATGGCACAAACAGCCCGTCAATTACCCGACGCTGTAAGGCAAGGTTTAACAGCAGAAGAACTAGCATGGCTGGAAGCCGGCAATTTTGTGGAATTGGAATCGTTTACGCCGCAGCGGTTGTTGCGCGTGGTGAATTATGGACTTGCTCAGAGTGGCGATCCGCAGACCAATGACGGCTTAATATTAGTGGATAATGCTGTCGGGTATGGTGGTGGCTATGTGTTTGTCTCCGATAGTTTTGGTTAGGGCGTGTTTTCAAACTTTATATAGCCTTTCGATCTCTCATATGAGGTACTCATGGGCATAGGGCATAGGGCATAGGGCATAGGGCATAGGGCATAGGGCATACCTCACTTTTTTGAGAACCGCTATATTAGACTTATTAATAATAAGCTTAAAAAGTCTTGAAACTTAGTCTGAATAAGATTTTTAGCGCTCTTTTGTTAAAATCCTAAAAAGCTGATCTTGGTAAGGGCTTCAGCGATTTTAAAATGAGGAGCAAAAAAGCTGAGGTTAACTCGGTGAGTAAAGGTTTCAAATTTTTTAACTTCCCCCCACGGGGGCAGGGCGGTTTCATTCTCACGAAAATCAGGCTTTTGTAGGGGCGGTGCGACCCCTACTCCCCGTGCCCGCCCCCACCCACAGACGATTTCACAGGCGTTTCAGACATGGGGGCAACCACGGGGGGATTGCCCCTACCGAGAATGAAACCGCCCTGTCCACGGGGGGAAGTTGAGTTTAAATTGTGGGAAATTTGCCTTCAACTTTCTCTCGTCTGGTTTTGTTTGTGTAGGCGCGGTTTCTAACCGCCCGGACTTGTAACCGCCTGGACTTATTTAAGTCGTATACTCGGCATTAATCTTCACGTAGTCGTAACTCAAATCGCATCCCCAAGCTTTCGCAAAACCGCTGCCATTCCCCACACTAACCTGAATTAAAACCGTATCAGCCTTCAAATATTCCCCCTCCGCAGCGGCTTTCATATAATTACTTGCAGCAGCGCGATCGAACTCTTTAGGTTGTCCGTTTTCCATCATCAAAAAATCCCCTAATTGAATCCGCAAATTCTCTTGATCGAAAGCGACACCAGCGCGCCCAGCCGCCGCCGCAATTCTGCCCCAATTCGGATCGCGTCCGAAAATAGCAGCTTTCACCAAAGAAGAACCGACAATTGTTTTGGCAATTTTACTCGCAGAAACTTCATCCAGCGCGCCACTAACTTGCACTTCCACCAAACAAGTTGCACCTTCGCCGTCACGGGCGATCGCCTTTGCTAAATGCACGCAAACTTCTGTCAGCATCGCTTCTAATTTTTCAGCATCCGCCCCCATTTCTGTAATTGCGGGCGTGCGGGATTGGCCGTTTGCCAAAGCAATTAGCGAATCGTTGGTACTGGTATCGCCGTCAACAGTAATTTGATTGAAACTTCTGTTAGCCGCCCGACTCACCATTTCTTGCCACAAATGCGATGACACTGCTGCATCGCAAGTTACAAACGCCAGCATTGTTGCCATATTTGGGTGAATCATTCCCGAACCTTTGCAAATGCCGCCGATGCGGACGGGTCGATCGCCAAACATGGTTTCCAGGGCGATCGTTTTCGGCACTAAATCAGTCGTACAAATAGCCTTAGCCGCCGCATCGGAACCAGTTTCCGATGCCTCAGCAACTAATCGGGGAATTCCCGCCCTCAGCGGCTCCATTTTTATCCGCTGTCCGATGACGCCAGTGGAGGCCAAAAGAATAGATTCTGGAGGAATATTCAGCGCTTCTCCCAACAATTTGGCACTTTCGAGGGCATCTGCCAAACCTTGTTCGCCAGTAGCAGCATTAGCTTGTCCCGCATTGCACAAAATTGCTTTCGCGCTGGGTTTAGCTTGCAAACGCTGGCGGCAGTAGTCCACGCAAGCTGCCCGGACAGTGGAGGTTGTGAAGACTCCTGCGGCGATCGCGTCTACCTCTGACAAAATTAAACTTAAATCTGGCAAGCCTGAAGGCTTCAAGCCCGCTGTAATTCCCGATGCTCTATACCCTCTGGGTGCTGTAACTCCGCCGTCAATTTCTTTCCAGTCCGACATGATGACCTCCCTAGTAGCCTTCAATCTGCTGAAAGGGGATTATACCATTTTAGATTTTAGATTTTAGATTTTAGATTTTAGACTTCGGCGTGAGGGCTCAGTCGAACGATTTTAGATTTTAGATTTTAGATTCTTTTGAACCCAATTTCCCATTCCCCATTCCCAATTCCCCATAAAACTAATCGCGGCTTCCAACCTAGAGTTATAACTCAAGAAGAAGTCGCGACGGTTTTGTAATTGACATTATTAATTTTTAGCTGGCAAAGAACAAACTCGATTCAACTATCTCGCCTTTGAAAAAACGAGTTATTTGCGATCGATACTCGCTGGAGAACCAGCATCTAAACCAACTTCAGCAGCCACACGGCTCAGCATGGATTCCTGACGGTTTTTGACGACGTGTTGATGGCGCATCATCAGGTTGCGGGCTTGTTCTTGAGTGGACTTGACACTCCCTAGCCTAAAGGCGTAGGGATTCTTAATTCATCGACTGACCTTTAAGCACTATGTCCTTTCGGCAATCTTTAAACTTTTCAACCGTGCAATTACACCAATTGACGAGCCTAATTCACAGCAACCCCAGAGGGTCTATCTCCAAAAGCGTACTAGGATACGAACCTAGAGTTCGGGTATGCCCTACCCTACTTAATTGATTTGAACCAAATGATGTATTTTCTGGTACAGAGAATGCGTTGATTCTCTCGCTGTTTTAAGTGTTTTCGCAGCACTGTGCCCAATTTTTACACCTAAAAGTGTGTCTTAACAGTTTCACGATGGTGATGGAGTTTAACCTTGGCACATCCATCTTAATACAAAGCCGTCCTAGAAGGACGGGGTTTTAGACCCAATTTCTTGATAACTGCGTAGGCAATTGAGGAAATTGAGCTTGCCCTAGCTCATGGTGGCGTTGCTGCGATCGTAGCTAGCTTGAAAGCTGGGCTGCGGTTTGCCTTGAATGTGACCCCAGTAGTGCGTATCTTCCATCCCGACTTCGGTGGCGGTGCGGTTGAGCATGGATTGCTGGCGGTTCTTCACCAGTTGGTGGTGGCGCATCATCAGAGAGCGAGCTTGATTTTCGGTAGACATAGGGGGTTCCTCGGTATTCTTTAGATTAATGTTGGGCTTGTTTTTTCTTCTCTTCTATCACTATAACAGACAATTCTGTATCTAAAGCTACCAAATGAAAATTGTCACAAAACTTTACAATTGGGCTATGGGGCGAGAATCTCGATCGAGGTTGCAGGGAGTGCGATCGAGCTTTGGCTCGTGGATTCAGGCCCAACATCAAGCAGCAGTTGGCAAAATTTGACAATATTCCTCTTCTAACCCTATTCTGTCACTTTAGGCAAAAAATAATCTGGAAGGCTTATAGCATAAGACTTTTACCAAAAATCTTGATTTGGGCCATTCTGTTAGAAAATAAACGCTCAAATGCTAGCTCTATCTACAGTTAAAAATGTGGCTCTTATTTTTATTTTCCCAGAGTGACTTAAGAGGGTTAAGATTCCGGTCGTCAATCAGGATAGTCACATTTCCTGACGTACCCTCTGCATTTTCAAGTCCTAGATGGGGAAATATATAAAAATCCACAGAGGTTATTCCCTATGATTTTATTAATCCTTGTTTTCATGTTGGTGGTATCGAGTCAGTCGCAAAATAGTGGAAATGCACCTTTCTCATGGGTCGTGCAGAACCAACCGGGCGATAGTGGACGGACATTTGCTGATTGGTGTCGCGAAAAGGCTTCTTTGAGTCCTGAAACTAAACATACTGTTGAGGTGTTGTTGGAGAAAGCGGGAACTACTGAGTGCGAGGCGGCCGATAGACAACTTTCGAGTCTCACGGAACTCACCCTCGACAGCAATCAGATCGGGGACATCAAACCGCTAGCATCTTTAACTAACCTGACTACGCTCTCCCTCTACAACAATAAAATCAAGGACATCAAACCGCTAGCATCCTTGGCTAACCTGACTACGCTCTCCCTCTACAACAATCAAATCAATGACATTAAACCGCTAACATCCTTGGCTCACCTGACTTCGCTCTACCTCAGCGACAGTCAAATCAAGGACATCGAACCGCTAGCATCTTTGACTAACCTGACTTCGCTCTCCCTCGACAGCAATCAAATCAAGGACATCGAACCGCTAGCATCCTTGACTAACCTGACTTCGCTCTACCTCAGCGACAATCAAATCAGCGACATCGAACCGCTAGCATCCTTGGCTAACCTGACTTCGCTCTACCTCACCAGCAGTCAAATCAAGGACATTGAACCGCTAGCATCTTTGACTAACCTGACTTCACTCACCCTCACCAACAATCAAATCAGTGATATCAAACCGCTAGCATCCTTGACTAACCTGAATTGGCTCACCCTCACCAACAATCAAATCAGCGACATCAAACCGCTAGCATCCTTGACTAACCTGACTGGGCTCTTCCTTGACAGCAATCTGATCGGGGACATCAAACCGCTAGTATCTTTGACTAACCTGACTTTGCTCTACCTCGACAACAATCAAATCAAGGAGATCAAACCGCTAGCATCCTTGACTAAACTGAAGCGGCTCTCCATCCACAACAATCAAATCAAGGACATCAAACCGCTAGTATCCTTGACTAAACTGTATAGGCTCACCCTTACCCACAATCAAATCAGTGATATCAAACCGCTACAATCCTTGACTAACCTGACTGAGATCGACCTTGAGAACAATCAAATCAGCGACATCAAACCGCTACAATCCTTGACTAACCTGACTGGGCTCAACCTTGAGGACAATAAAGTCAGTGACATTAAACCGTTAGCATCCTTGACTAACCTGACTAAGCTCAACCTTGAGGACAATAAAATCAGTGACATTAAACCGTTAGCATCTTTGACTAACCTAACTGGGATCAACCTTAGCAATAATTCGATCTCTTCTAAAATTTGCCCTGTCCAGCAAAGTTATAGATGTGCCTGGTAAATCACAGACTCAACCATACAGCTTTATTAGCAACTTTTATAGTTATCTTTGCTGTGTCGGCTTAAATCTCTCACACTTTGTCTTACCCTTGCCCCAACATTCTTACCTGTGTCTCGAAAGCTACATTGTTGGGGCTGCTTTGGTTGCCAAGACGTTTGATGTACCGTTGCCTGGAAATGGCACCCCACTTCTAAAAGCTAGAGAGTCAGGTAAAAATCAAAAATATTTTCTATTCTGATAAAGCGTAACGGTTACAAGCTTTAGGCTGGGAAAGTACAGTATCCCCGCCTAGAACAAGGTTTTGGAATGGATAGGAAAATTAGCCCTCTTTTGTCACTTTCAGCAAAAAATAATCAGGAACGCTTAGAGCATAAGACTTTTACCAAAAATCCTGATTTGGGCCATTCTGTTAGAAAATAAATGCTCAAATTCTCGCTATATCTACAGTTAAAAATTTGGCTCTTATTTTTATTTTCCCAGGGTGACAGAAGAGGGTTAGGGTTATCCTCGTTTAACCCTATTCTGTCACTTTAGGCAAAAAATAATCTGGAAGGCTTATAGCATAAGACTTTTACCAAAAATCCTGATTTGGGCCATTCTGTTAGAAAATAAACGCTCAAATTCTCGCTATATCTACAGTTAAAAATTTGGCTCTTATTTTTATTTTCCCAGAGTCACTTAAGAGGGCTAAGAGCCACATTTTAGCGGCTACCTAAGCTGTGTTGCATCTAGATTGCCTATGGTATTAGAGAGGGAGAGGGTCCGATGGGGATCGGGGGAGAGGATTTGACGATTTTTGATCGGGACTCGAAATATACAATTTAAATGCACAACAGCTTAATTGCCAAGTGCCAAAATAAGTTTATAGTTTGGTTCAGAGTTATAGATGCAGAATTTTGCCTCTCAAGAAAGTCGAATTTGCCTTAGTTAACAGTAAATTTAATAAGTAGCGGATCACAATTAGATTTACAATGATTAAGCAGCTATGCTCAAGCACAGTCAAGTTTTTTGTAGTCAACTAGATAGAGTTGAGCCAAAGTGAATCGCCCTCGCTCTCCTCAAAAAGCGAGCTTTCTTTGTTGATAAAAATAGATTAAGTCCCAGCAGCCTCCCCACAAAAAAGAGCGATCGTCCTCCCCTAGAAAAACAATCGCCCATTCACCTATAATTTCAATTAACATCAAGTCCCGCCCTTTAGAAACTATGCTGTACCCACAATTCCAAAGATCCCCCTAGCGTCTTTTTCAGGAGGATGCCAGGGGGAGCGAAAGCCTCTGACGTTAGTTTTTCAAGTTGTGTGTACAGGGTAGCCCTTAAGAAAGAAAGGCGTGCCGGGGAATAAGCGGCCCTAATCGTCAAACAGTAGACTGGTACTACTTGACATACTCACCGAACTCCTACTCGGCGACTTCAGCTTCCGCTTCCGCTTCAGGTGCATCTGGCACATCTTGCTTGATCGTCAAATAGCGAATCACTTCTTCGCTCAGACGCATCGCGCGTTCCAGGGTAAAAATTGCAGCGCCCGGAGCTGTATAGTTCATTTGAACGTATACTCCGTCCCGGTGCTTGCCGATTTCGTAAGCCAAACGGCGCTTGCCGCGGTGCTGAGTTTCGATGTTTTCAGCACCTTGATCGCGCAAAATAGTTTGATATTTAGCGATCGCCTGGTCTGTCATTTCCTCACCCAAATCAGGGCGCAGAATGTACATAGTTTCGTAAATAAACGGTTTCATGGCAATAATCCCCTTATGGACAACAAGGCTTCTCACGAAGCAAGGACTTATTATCATATCCCAACCATGAACAATCTCAAAACTAAAAAACCAAATTCCCCAAACCACACTCCCTCACCGTGGAGCACCCTGTGGACGTACAGCATCATGAGCGCGATCGCACTTTTAATGCTGTTTCCCTTGCTGTGGCTGCTCAGTACCTCCCTCAAATCCCCCAACGAAAACATCTTTCAATTTCCCCCGCAACTGTGGCCGCAACAGCCAACCCTCGAAAACTTCATCAAAGTTTGGCAAACAAACCCCTTCGGCCGCTACCTATTCAACAGCACCCTAATAGCCGGCCTCACAGTTAGCATCAACGTCCTCTTTTGTGCCCTCGCCGCTTACCCCTTAGCCAGACTCAAATTTCGCGGCCGCGAAGCCATCTTAATCACGATCGTTTCCACAATCATGATTCCCTTCCAAATAGTCATGATTCCCCTATACATATTGACTGTACAACTCGGACTAAAAAATAGTTATTTAGGCGTAATCTTTCCCGGACTAGCCTCAGCCTTCGGCATATTTTTATTACGACAAGCATTTCTAGCAGTTCCCAAAGAACTAGAAGAAGCCGCCCGCATCGACGGCTGCAGCGAATTAGGCATTTGGTGGCACGTCATGATTCCGGCAATTAAGCCAGCTTTAGTTACCCTAGGAATTTTCGTATTTATCGGTTCTTGGAGCGACTTTCTGTGGCCACTGCTAGTTTTAGACAGACCGGAATATTACACTTTACCTTTAGGGGTAGCCAATTTAGCAGGGACATTTTCTTTAGATTGGCGTTTAGTTGCGGCGGGTTCTATTATTTCTATTGTTCCAGTTTTAGGACTATTTTTGCTCTTGCAAAAATACATTGTGCCAACAGAAACTGCTGCGGGAGTCAAAGGATAGAATCAACACAAAAAATCGGCGTTTATCCGCGTTCATCTGCGGTTAAAAATTAAAATCTTTTGAACTCACAACTCACAAAATTTATTTTTTATGTACGAACTGCAAGACATCCGCTGGATTATCGATCGCGCTGCGGTCGTAGATACGATCGTAGCATTTGCAAATGCGATCGATGCCCCAGACTGGCAAAAATTGCGATCGCACCTAGCCGGCGAAAGAGATATCGACTCTTCGGAATTTTGAGGAATCAAACCACCTGTGGTAATTGTCAGCGACAATGCTGAAGTGCATGGCTATTCGCGGGGCAAATCGCAATGAAATCTCATTCACAACTGAAATGCGAGCTGATTTTCCCTAACTAAAAATTTCCTCCTACCTTGGAGTAAAAACTGCACTAGGGTAAGCAATCCGCTTGTGATTGAACTGTTCCCAAACCCGCACAAAAATCTCCGCAATTAGAGACATATCCTCCCGCGTTAAACCCGAATCAATCAACTGATTATCCTGCCAGCGAGCCCTCAAAATCCGATTAACCATATTCAACGCCTCTTCATGAGTAGCATCCTTGAGCGATCGCAAAGCAGCCTCGCAAGAATCCGCCAGCATCAGAATTCCCGTTTCGCGCGACTGCGGAATCGGCCCGTCATAGCGAAAATCCTCCTCCCTCACTTGGCGACTTGCGATTGTTAACTTTGAATTATCCGCATCTGGCAAAGCAATCTTTAAATCTTCTATTTCTTTTGCAGCAATTTGCTGCGCTTGGTGGTAGAAATAAGCAATTAACATTGTACCTTGGTGTTCGGGAATAAACGCCTGAATTGCCTTCGGCAATCGATGCTTCCGCGCCATCACCAAACCCTCGGTAACGTGCTTTTTAATAATCTCCGCGCTCGCCCAAGGGTCATTAATTTCATCGTGTTTGTTGCCCCCACCCATTTGATTTTCACAAAATCCGAGCGGGTCGTGCATTTTTCCAATATCGTGGTATAATGTCCCAGTCCTGACCAGCTCAACATTGCAGCCGAGTTCCCGGGCGGCAGCCTCCGCCAAACTCGCCACAAACAGCGTGTGCTGAAAAGTCCCCGGAGCCTCGGCGGCCAATTTCTTCAACAGCGGGCGGTTGGGATTGGCAAGTTCCGCCAGCCGAATCGGCGTAATCAAGTCAAAAACGTGTTCCAAATAAGGGCTGATGCCGATCGCCACAACGCTCCAAGCCAAACCCGCCAAACTTTGCGCGCCCACCGTACCCAGTACGACGTACCAAATAGCACCGGCTGCCGCGCTGGCAATCAAAGTCCCCACGAGATAAACCGTGCCCAGAGTCAAGCCGACAGCCACACCCAAAAGAGCCAATTCCTCGCGCGATCGCAGCCGCCCGGCCATAAAAGCGCCCAGCAATCCCCCCGCCCCGCTAGCCACCAAATGAATCAAGTCCACATTTAAGCCAACGGGCAGCAGCGCCGACAGCAGCCCCACCACAGTCACTCCCACCGCCGAACCGTAGAAGCCACCCGCTAAAATCCCGATCGCGGGCAAACTCGTCCAAGGCAGGCCCAAACTCACCAGCACCGGCGCGCTCAAAGTCAGCAGCAGCAATAGCAAATGATCTCTCCGGCGCAACCGGTAGTGCCTTTCCACCAGCAGTACGATCGCAATTGCCCCCGCGACTAAACAAACAAAACCCGTCAGCCCCAGCCAATTCACCCCCCGCCGGCTCAAACCAAAATAGTCGAGCAACACGAAATCTTCCTGCGAGATATCTTGTCCTTGTGCAACAATTATCTCGCCCTGATCTACTGCGATCATCACCGGTTTCACCTTTTGGGCTGCTAATTCAGCTAGCTGTTTGGTTTCCTCGGGATCTCTCACCAGATTTGGCTGCAAAATCGCTGTTAAACCCTCAACCGCCAAAGCTTGGGACTCTAACGGCACTTCATCTGCCACTTGCAGCTTCACAGCTTCTTTCAAAATCTCTTTTGGCAAGCCCTGCGGGATACCTTGAGCCACCATCCTTTTTGCCGCCCGACTCATACCGGTTTGGGTTTTCTGCCACACTGCCTCCGACAAACCAAACAGCGAAGTATCGTATATCTGGGGTAGCCCGGAAACCGACGGTTTTTCCAGCGCCTCCACAGCATTGAGATAGCGTTGGCGAGCCGAGGAAATACTGTCTGTCAGGCTTTGAAAGTCTGCTGCCGGGAGCGATCGGCTGTAAGCTTGCAGTTGAGCGATAGCCTCCTGCCGAGACTGGTTCTCCGTCTGCCCAGCAACTGCGGGGGAATCCAAGCTCAACCGCTCGGAAGTTGCACTTTTGTCCCCCGCTTGCGCCAAAATCCAGCGCCACTCCCACTCAGGACAGCCCCGCAAGTAAACCTGAACAGCAAGTGAGAGGGCCGAGGGACTCGCAAACGGAAACGGGCCTACCGCCTCCCGCAGCTCGCTTCCCTGCTGCAAAAATTGTTGCAATTCTTGATAAATTTGTCGATCGACCGCAGAATCCAGCATTAATATCGCTACAGCCCCGATCCGCGCTGCTTTCCGCTGTTCTTCAGTAGTTTTGTAATCGGGGATGCTAGCAGTAGCAGGAGCCTTAATCGTCTGAGGAGCTTTCGTCCCCACATCCAGTTTCGGCTGGTTGTAGAAGCGGTGGCCCAGAGTGCTGCTTAGGGAAACTACCGCTACCAGCGCCAACATAGGGGAACGAGCTTGATTTTTGAGGCTGGATTTGGAGGTTTTACTTGTAAATCTAGTAGTAAAAGTCTCGGGAAGAAGCCATTTCGGGCGCGACAAACGGCTCAGGAGAGGCCCGCCAGCGCGCTCGGTATCTGCTTTGCTGCAGCCATTTTGCACTTTAGCAATGTGTTGGCGCAGTGAGCGCGCAGCCCCTAGCTGCTCAATCTGCCGCATCAATGAGGAGAGCGTATTCATTTGTGTCGAAGATATATCACTGTTATCCAGCAGCTTTGTCAGAATTTCTGACTATGCATCTTGATTGATTTTATCCGAACTACCCTGGCTGAATCTTCAGCCCTTACCAGTAAAAGCTCCAACCTTTATATTTTACGAGGTCTAATGACATAAGGTGCAGCCACCGATCGGGCTAGCGCTGCGGAATCGAGTCCGGCATCGGGGCTGTAAACTCCTGCCCAAACAGCAAACAGGTTATTTGCTAACTCTACAATTTTTACATCGCTGCCAGTTCCCCAGAGCGAAGGTTCTCGGCCGTCGGCTAGCTGCAGCGAATTAACCTCAGCCGAAGATACCTGTCGCCATTCTACAGGAATCGCAGCAACGCCGTTATAGGCTCCAGACAAAGCTCCTGTCAAAGCACAGGTTATTTGTCCGGCTATACCACAGCGGGCTGCCCGCACCACTGACAAGCGCAAGTCTTCTGGGGTGTTCAAAAAGCAGTAGAAAGCTAAGGCAATGGGAATGAAATTTCCTGGATTGACAATTGACTCGGTTTGTAATTTTTTCTCACCTTCGCCCTGTCTTTCTCGCAAAGCTGTGGCGCTTTTGCACAGATGAGTGGCGGCTGTTTCTAAATCGGCTCCCTTTTCTAGTAGTATTTGCACTTGCAGCAGCAGCTCTGTTAAGGCATTCTCTGTTTTCAGGTAGGCAAGTGTTTGCTCGATCGCTGTCGCGGGGTCAAGTCTTTCTTTGAGAGCTCGGGCGATCGTATATGCTACTGCTAAAATTGCTGTTTCCCATTCTGGCTGGTTTTCGTTGTGCCAAACCTCTATCGCCAGCATGATTTTTTCTCGCAGCTTGGCTTTATTTTCGTGAAAAAACATCGCGGATGGCAGCGCAGCAATTGCAGCTTCACCAGGGTTAAGCAGGGTTTGAAACTCACTGTTGCGGGGATGATAGATTTCCGACTTGGCAAATGCTTCCCAAGTATCGCGCCAATCTTTTAAATCTAAACCCCTACACCGAATTAAACTTTGAACACACGCTACCGCAAGTCTCCCGGATGCGGATGAGTCTTTGCCACTTGGGATTTTACTGTTGACAGAATTCAACACCAATGTTGCCCCTCTTAGGGTCAATTGTTGGTGTTTCGTCAGTTGTAAAATCGGCTGCAAGTCTTCTGTTTGGGGGGGAATACCCACGAGTTGCCTCTGGTATTGCAGGCCTAGAGAGTCTCCTAAAACTGCCCCCAGGATGGTTCCTTGAAACTTGCTCAACAGGGAATGCCGCATTTGAATTTAACTCAAGTTGTTATTGACATACTCCCCGGCTTAAAAGCGCGGGGATTCTTAACACTTCATTGACCGATACTACCGAAGTAGTTTTACGAGCGTCTCCATGTTCATTTAGAGTCGTGGCAATGCCCTATCCCGACTTTATTTATATTTTTGGCGGCGTTCTCATCTCTGTCTTGGTTAGTACCGCAATTGAGGCAGAGTATATAACGCACAGAGAGGTCTATTTTCCCCCACTTAAACCCGCAATCTGAGCAAACTTGGCTGGTAGGTTCCCAGCGACTAATTACTTTGAACTCTCTGCCATACTTCCCACATTTTCCCTCGCACAAAGCCCTAAACTCACCCCAACCTTGCTGACTAATTGCCCTTGATAGCTTCCTATTTTTTACCATTCCTGCTACATTCAAATCTTCTAAAATGACAAGTTGATTATCCTTAGCCAAGTTAGTTGATAGTTTGTGCAAAAAATCTTTTCTAGTGTCAGCAATTCGGTTGTGCAGTCTAGCTATTTGCAGTCGGGTTTTATTCCGCCGTTTAGAGTCGAGTTTTTGACGGGAAAGTTTACGCTGTAATCTGCGAATTTTGCGATCTAACACTTTGTAGTCAGGGCTTACAGCTTTAGTCCCGTCACTCATTACAGCGAAGGTTTTAATGCCCAAATCAATGCCGACGCTGTGGTTCTTAGCTTCGACTTCTTCGGGATCATCCTCTACTACAAAGCTGATGAAATACCGATCTGCACAATCCTTGATTATAGTTAAAGAGCTTGGATGGTCTGGCAATTCCCTAGACCAAATCAGCTTAACTCTGCCAATCTTTGCAAGGTAAACATAATCATCCCTCAACGAAAAACCGTTTTTGGTTAGTTTGGCGGATTGGCTGTTTGTCTTTTTTTTGAACTTTGGATAGCCGACTTTTTTTCCGTTACGTTTTCCTTTACAAGAATCCAAGAAATTCTTAAAAGCTGTTTCCAAATCAGAGACAGATTGTTGGAGGCAAATCGCCGACACTTCTCCCAACCATGCTCTCTCCTCAGTCTTTTTTGCCTGAGTTATTACAATTTTTTGCAGGTCTGCACAGCTAGGTTTTTTGGCAGAGTTTTTGCAAATTCTTAGGGCATCATTCCAGACTACTCTAGTACAACCAAACAATTTAGCTAAGCTAATTTTTTGTTCCGTACTAGGAGAAAATCTGTATCGATACCGCGCTTTCATGCCTCTCTCTCCTGTGTTATTCTTATTATACTATACCACAACATCTGAGAAAATTAGGACAATTAAGAAATTAAAACCGTCCTATAAGGACGGGGCTTTAAACCCCGTTCTTTGGTAATTGGTAATTGGTAATTGGTAATTTAGAGTTCTTCCTGGTTTGCTTCTTTGCCTAACTCTTGTGATTAATTTGAATTCAACCCAAACATATAAGGGCTGGTTTTCCATCTAAAACCTGCCCTCATCCGATCGCTACAATCGGTAAATTTTTAATTTTTAATCAAGTAACTAACTAGAGCTTGCAACCCCAGCCGATAACTTTCTGAGCCAAAACCGCTGATTTGCCCGATCGCCACCGCTGCGATAAACGAGTGATGCCGAAAAGCTTCCCGCCGGTAAATATTGCTCAGATGAACTTCTACCGCAGGGATATTCACCGCGGCGATCGCGTCTCTAATTGCCACACTCGTATGAGTATAAGCTCCAGCATTAATCAATAAGCCTTGGTGCTGCCCTAACATCGAGTGAATTGCATCCACCAACACCCCTTCATGATTCGACTGCTGAATTGAGACTTGCACCTGGAGGGCTTGCGCTTCTCGTTCTAGCAACTTGTTGATATCATTTAAAGTCGCAGAACCATAAACTCCAGGTTCTCGCTGACCCAATAGATTCAGATTAGGGCCGTGAAGTACCAGGATATTTAACAATTTTAAAATTTCCAGCGCAACAAAAATTATGAGAGTTTTGACATGGGATTTAGAACCCGTCTGCCACCTCAAACCTCAAACCTTAAACCTCAAACTTCTAATGCAGTCCCGACTACCTGCGATTCCTCGGTTGGTTGACAGGAATACGAATCGGTTCGAGTTCCGGTTCAGGATCGGGACTCAGCAGTCCTTCTATCAGCTTGCGAACCCATTCTTTAATTTCTTCCAGCACCTTTTCAATGTCTTCCATTGAACGGATAGCTCCTTTTTTTATAGTCTAGATTGCTAAACCGACGGCTAAATATCTGAAAATAAGCAAGCACGACCTTCAAACCAAAGGTCAAACTTGCTTTCTCGCTTGCTGGATATTTTGAGCAATGGAGAGAGTCAGTATATTGGCCAATCAGTCCTATCTTATTATCATAACGAATCTTTACAGATAATCAAGAGGCAAAAGGAAAATTGCCGAATTATATCGGAGTAGAGAGTGTTAAATAAAACTTAAGCTTACGGTTAACTGTTGACAATTGACCAATCGTAGGATTTTTTCTACGCTTTTGCCAACAATAATTTACGCCGGAGTCGATCGAGCGCCGTACAGCTACTCAGATTCCGAATCCACTCGCGGCCTCTGGCATCCCCAAAGCGGTATTCAAAACTTTCTACGTCACCGTCGGGCCCCACTAAACCGACATAAACCAGTCCGACAGGTTTAGCATCTGTGCCGCCTCCTGGCCCGGCGACGCCTGTAATGCTCAACCCCCAATCGGTATTGAGGCTGGCGCGAACTCCCGCAGCCATTTGTTTTGCCACTTGGTGGCTGACTGCGCCAAATTCGGCTAAATCTTGCGGATTAACACCTAATAATCCTTCCTTAACCCGATTGTCGTAAGAAATAATCCCGCCTAAAAAGTAGCTCGAACTGCCGGGAACACCAGTCAGCATCGCCCCCAATCCTCCTCCGGTGCAGGATTCAGCCACGCTAAGAGTTTGTCCCGCATCGAGCAACAATTGGCCGACAGTGGAAGCGAGGGTATCGCTATCAGCACCGTAACAGTCCGAGCCGGCAATTTGCCGCAATTGTTGTTCGATCGGCTCAATCAAGTTTTTCGCCGCCACGGAGGACTCCGCGCGGGCCGAAATCCGCAGTTTGACTTCGCCGTGATTGGCGTAGGGAGCCACAGTAGGATTAGTTAAATTCAGAAAACTATCTACTTTTTCCGCCAATGCCGACTCAGCAATCCCCCAAAATTTCAATGTGCGGCTGTAAATAGTTTCGCTGCACCAGCCGTTATTTTGCAGGTAAGGAACGGCGGTTTCTTGCCACATCAAGTGCATTTCCGCCGGTACGCCGGGAAATGTCATTACTGTCACGTCAGAAACCGGCTGCCAAATAATGCCCGGTGCAGAACCGCTGCGGTTCGGCAGAATGTCCGCAGTTTCTGGAATTAAAGCTTGTTTGCGATTGCTGGGACTCATGGTGCGTCCCCGCTGGGCATATTTGTATTCGATATCTGCAATAATTTCCGGCTTTTCGATGAGGGGAACCCCAAAAAAATCGGCGATCGTTTCGACTGTGAGGTCGTCTGGTGTGGGGCCCAGGCCTCCGGTGAAAAGCAAAAGCTGCGATCGACTGACGGCGATTTCTAACACTTGTTTGATACGTTCTGGATTGTCCCCCACAACTATTTGATAGTAGTGAGGGATTCCCAGACTCGCTAATTCTTTGGCTAAAAACTGGGCATTGCTATTAAGAATATCGCCTAACAGCAATTCAGTGCCAACACAAATAATTTCAGCAACCATTCAATTTTAGATTTTAGATTTGGGATTTTGGATTGGGGAATTGGGCATTGGGCATTGGGCATGGGGCATTGGGAATTGGGCATTGGGCATTGGGCAGTGGAAATTGGTCATTAGTGATTAGTGATTCTTACTAATAACAACTGTCAACTGACAACTGTCAACTGTCAACTGTCAACTGTCAACTGTCAACTGTCAACTGTCAACTGACTATCGAGCGTGTCTCCAAACTTTCCAGCTAGCATATCCCAGCAAACTTGTTGCACCCATAGCGTAAATTACGCCGCTGGGAAGCGAAAAAGCTAGGGCTAAACTTCCCACCCACAGTGTCAGTGAGTAAATAAATAAAACCGCAAATCGATGGGACAGTCCGGCTTCTAGAAGTCGGTGGTGGAGATGGCGCTTGTCAGCAATAAACGGTGACTTGCCGTTGCGAAGTCGATCGAGAATCACCGCCGACATATCTAAAATCGGTACAGCTAAAATTAAATATGGCAGCAACACAGAAGTAACAGCCGTAGTTTTAACTAACCCAATTACTCCCACTCCAGCGAGAGTAAACCCGATAAAATAAGCCCCGCCATCTCCCATAAAGATTTGAGCCGGATTGAAGTTGTAGCGCAGAAATCCCAATGTCCCGCCAGCTAAAGCCGCTGCAATCAGGGCCGCCGCCGGTTGGTGCATCGCCAGACTAACAATCAGCATCACAACTGCTGCAATCCCTGAAACTCCTGCCGCTAAACCGTCTAAACCATCAATCCAGTTGATGGCGTTGGCCATGCCTACGAGCCAAATCACGGTAATTGGCAAGCTCAGCCAGCCAATATTAGTAAGTCCCAAGGAGGGAACTGTCAGAAACTCAATTTGTACGCCCGCGTACCAAACGATGCTGGATACGCCAATTTGCATGAGCAAGCGTTTTAAGGCCGAGAGCGAAAATAGGTCGTCTGCTAAACCGATGAGGAAGAATCCGATGCCGCCGAGGGTGACTCCCCAAATTTCGTATTCGTCTTTGGGATTGAGAACTTGTCCGTTAGCATCGATGAAGCCTCCTGAGAGCCAGACAAATAAGAGGGCAGTGATAGTGCCGAGAAAGATGGAAACTCCTCCCAAGCGCACCATAGGGCGCTTGTGGACTTTTCGCTCGCCTGGCCGATCGACTCGCCCGCTTTTGAGACCAATTTTTTTGACTATTGGCGTACTCCAGAGGACGACGATCGCAGAAACCAGGAAAGCGAGTATGTGGTACAGATACTGGTACGGCATCTGAAATTAATTTTAAATAGTGCGGGGCAATTAGGCTGTCAGGCAGAGTCTACTACATTTCAGATGGCTTATAACAAGGAAACATCTTGAAGAGCGACTGGGGGTTTGGGAGTCGGAGATTTGCCGCAATGGCAGTTGCCTTGGGGCGAATTGTCAGGTTGTTCATTTCTAACTCTCGAATTAACGATTTGAAATATCGACTTTTTCGCGAGCAAAAAAGTCGATATTTGGCGAGCGGGCCCAGTTGAGCGGTATCTTTCGCAACCGACAAATACCGTTAGTCAAACCAGCCCCGCCGGACAAATATCTTTACTAAAAACCGTATTGGCGATCGATATTTTTGGTGAAAACCGCTTGTCAATATCGCTACCGGCAACTCTCAATCTTTTCCTGCTCTTTTACCCTTTTACCCGTACACTTCCAACTACCAATTTCCCATTGCCGATCAGGAAAATTAAGCTAATGCCGGCACTTTCAAGTACAAGTGGGGATATAACGGGAAGCGATCGCACAGTGCTGCTACTCGACGCAGGCAGTCTGCTGCGACGCTTTCATCATCTGGATTTAGCAGGCGATCGGCAATAATATTGCCAATCTCGGTAAATTCTGCTGTTCCCATTCCCCTGGTGGTCATCGCCGGCGAACCGAGTCTCAAACCGCTGGTGACAAAGGGCGATGCCGGATCGAAAGGCACGGTATTTTTATTAGCAGTAATATTCACACCGCTGACTAATTGGTCGGCTTGTTTGCCTGTCATGTTTACCGATCGCAAATCAACTAGCATTAAGTGATTGTCCGTGCCGCCGGAAACGAGTTTTAAACCCCGCTGCTGCAACTGTGCCGCTAAAGCGCGCGCATTTTCAATTACTTGACCGGAATAAGTTTTAAATTCAGGCTTTAATGCTTCGCCGAAAGCTACTGCTTTGCCCGCAATGACGTGTTCTAAGGGCCCACCTTGAGTGCCGGGGAAAACTGCTTTGTCAAACTTTTTACCTAATTCCGGGTCATTAGTCATAATCAAGCCACCACGGGGGCCGCGCAGAGTTTTGTGAGTGGTGGTGGTGACTGCGTGACAGTGGGGGAGGGGGTTGGGGTGGTGCCCTGTGGCGACTAACCCGGCGATGTGGGCGATGTCGGCGAGCAAGTAGGCTCCGATTTCGTCGGCGATCGCTCTAAACTTCTCAAAGTCGATAATTCGCGAATATGCTGAATAGCCACAAATTAGCAATTTCGGTCGGTTTTCTTTGGCCAGTGCCAAAATTTCGTCATAGTCGAGCTGTTCTGTTTCTTGGCTGACGCCGTAGTGAAAAGCTTTGAACCACTTGCCGGATACGTTGACGGGCGAACCGTGGGTCAAGTGTCCGCCGTGGGACAAATCCATGCCCATTATTCCGTCTCCGGGTTCCAGCAAGCTCAAAAATACTGCAAAGTTGGCTTGAGCGCCGGAGTGGGGCTGGACGTTGGCGTGAGCGGCTCCAAATAGCTGTTTGGCGCGATCGATCGCAATTTGCTCGATGCCGTCAATAAATTCGCAGCCGCCGTAGTAGCGTTTCGCTGGCAGTCCTTCGGCGTATTTATTGGTCAGCACTGAGCCTTGAGCTGCCATTACCGCTGCGGAGGTAAAGTTTTCGCTGGCGATGAGTTCTAGGTGGTCTCGCTGCCGCTGGAGCTCTTGCCCGATTAAATCGGCAATCAGCGGATCGGTTTTGGAAAGGAATTCTAAGTTAGTGTCCGTCACAATAATCAACCTCTTGACTGTTTTGGGATTGGGAATTGGGGATCTTATACCGTACTACGGATTTCGCCCCATTGATATAAATATTACGTTGTGTTCAGGTTAAGCCGTTTGTCCCCAACTCCTGACATACAATGAAATTACTGGTGTGAAACCTGCCGGAGGTATCAAATGTTAGTCATTTTAATGGAAAATCAGATGCTTGCCCCTCAGTGTGTTTGCCAAAGTTGTTTGCTGGCCGATCGCACTGGCCAACCGCGCTGGAGTGGTGGAGAGCTTCGCTGTGGACATCCAGTTGCTAAACCTACGGAAAATTTGCCCGATCGGTACGAGTGTCAAATGGGCTTCGTCATTGCCAATATTAAATAATCATCGGTCAAATAGGGCATGGGGCATGGGGCATGGGCCAAATAGGGCATGGGCCAAATAGGGCATGGTGACTATTAACGCGACTCGATCTAAGTTGCCATGCATCTGGTACTTGAGGCTGCTATCCGCCCACCCATGAGCAAATTCCGGGCGGGTCGGAACTGAGCCTGCTGCGTTATGCTGATTTTAATAGGAATTAATAGTTCACCGATCGACTCAGGAGAGTTCATTATGACTTGGCGCGGATCTACAACTGTTCCAGACCGAATTTTTGCTTCTTTGCCTTATTTGCTCCCGCTGGTTGACGGGCTTGTCTTTGGCAGGTTTCTGTTTACACAGTTTCCTGTCCTGCAACTGTTGTTGATACCGCTAGCTCCTTTGATGCAAATTTATAGTTTGCCCTTTGCTAGCTTGATTATCTTCTTTGCTCTGTATTTAGGAGTAGTTAGAAACGAAAACATCAGTCACTTCATTCGTTTTAATGCGATGCAAGCGATTCTTTTAGACATTGTTTTGATGCTGTGTGGTCTGGTTTTGCCGATTTTTTCTAACGGCTTACAAGTCGCATTTATTGCGGAAACTCTGTATAACATGGTGTTTTTGGGCGCTTTTGCTGCATTTGTCTATGCCGTCGTGCAGTCGCTTTTGGGACGCTATGCAGAGATTCCTCCGCTTTCGGATGCTGTTTATATGCAGGTTCGTTAGTCAGTTGGCAGTTGGCAGTTGACTGTTGTTAGTTGTTATCCCTATGATTGTCAAAATGAGGTGAAATCTCGATATTGCGTTAACTGTATCCTCGCAAAATCGTTCATTTTTCCGATCGGGAAAATCATAGGGTTTATACCAAATCCTGCTTGCATCTCCAATTTATTTCTCTTCCACATTCTTCCTTCTACTTATCAATGAGACCAAATTATTCAAACAATCTCTCGCAGATGAACTATTTGATCTTGATATTCATCATTAAAAGATGCCTCAGCAATAAAAATTAATTGCCGAATATTTTGTCCAATACTCAACTTGGAATTGAGGATAAAAATGCCCGGAATATGATGACCTTCAGCCAAATGGTCAGTCAAATGCACGGGCATGGATTTACGATTATTCGTCACCAATATAAAGTTATATTCCTCACACCATTTAATAATTTCTGGATCTAAAGTTCCCAGACTCGGAGCTTCGGGTTCGCCTACACACCAAATTATCAAATTTGGATTGCGTGTAAGGATTTCAGCTTTATAGGTAGGATCTACATTTTCATCCAACAGATAATTGAGACTCATTGATGATTTGTTGGAATTTTTTTTCCGAGCTCAGTTTTTGCAGTCTAACAATACCAAGTGGAGGGTTAAGTTCTTGTGCTTTAAGTTGCTGATGGCTCCACTCCAACCAATCAGCAATGTAGTTACTAACGGCTTCTTTATTGTGCAGATAGTAAAGGATAGTAGCATAAACTTGTTCCAAGTTAAGAGATGGATAAGTTTGAGCAATTTGTTCAGGAGTGCGCGCGCGATGAATGAAATCATATAGAACAGTTTCAATGCCGATTCGCGTCCCTTTGACCCGAATATCATCTGGCCGCTGAAAGTCAAAATAGTCTTCGAGTTGCATGGGCGAATGATCCTATTTCAAAGTTGGTGAAAATTGACGGGCTAATTGATATTATACAGCAGATTCCAAGCCTTCCCCGTAGGGACAAAGGCTTTCGCCGTGTCCTCACAAATAACCCATAACTAATGAGTGACAGTATTTTCAAGACTGCCGATGCCTTCAATTTCGATGCGGACTCGATCGCCTATTTGTAGTGGCCCTACTCCTTGCGGCGTTCCCGTCAGTATCACATCGCCGGGAACAAGGGTCATTACTTGACTGATGTAGGAGACGAGAAAGTCTGGCGAAAATACCATGCGATCGATCTGGGATGACTGTACCGGTTGCTCGCTATCATTGACAAAAGTCTGCAATTGTGCAGCAGGACTCAATTCGCGGACAATCCAAGGCCCCAAGGGACAAAATGTATCGAAGCCTTTGGCCCTGGCCCACTGGTTGTCCCGCTTTTGCAAATCTCTGGCTGTTACGTCGTTGGCGATGGTATAGCCCCAAATTTTGCCGTGTGCTTGTTCGGGAGTGCAGTTGGTACAATGTTCGCCAATTACCAGGGCCAATTCTCCCTCGTAGTCTACCCTTTCCGACTGCTGCGGATAGCGAATAGCTCCACCAGCATGGATGACAGCACTTGGAGGCTTGAAAAACAGCAGGGGTTCTTCCGGTACTGGGGTTCCCATCTCGGCGGCGTGATCGACATAATTTTTGCCGACGGCTACAATTTTTGAGGGAGAGCACGGGGCGAGAATTTGGTAAGTATCTGGTGAAAGTTCCAAATCGGTTGGTTGTCCTTGTAACCAGGGCGGTGCATCAAATACTTGAACGCTGTGGCTTAGTTGCAGTAAACCGTAATGGATGTGTCCTTGTGTTGTTTTAACTCGAACGTAGCGCTGGGCCATACTATTTTAGATTTTAGATTTTAGATTCTAGATTCTAGATTCTAGATTAAGAGGATATAGGCATAATTGCGGAAAATTAATTTGTTTATGCCCGTTTAAGATTTTCGCTGTGCAATTTTGCAACCGCTTTCTGTACAAATGCCGTGCAGCGGTAGATCCCAGGAGTCAACTGGTAGTTGGGCGAGCAAGGCAAATTCAAAGATAATGCCGATCGTAACTTTTGATTCCCACTCAGCTAAACTGAGCATTCTGTCGTAATAGCCGCCGCCGTAGCCCAAGCGATAGCCGCGAACATCGCAACCTACTGCGGGTACGAGCATTAAATCTACTTCTGAGTGGTCTATTTTAGGAGCATCTGGCAGGGGTTCGAGTATGCCATAAGCTCCAGTATGTAAAGCATCTCCGGGCTGCCAGATGTGCCAGGATAGCTCTTTGCCGACACAGCGGGGAAATCCCCATTTGCGGGGAGTTACAAATAGGGGACTTAAATCTGGTTCTTGGCGACAACTGAAGTAGGCGAGGATTGTTTTTGCTTGGGTGAATAGGGGCGAGTTTTGGAGATGATTGCAGATGCGATCGCTCTTTTGTCTCCATTCTTGTGCTGATAGGGATTTGCGGGTGTTGAGGAGCGATTTTCTTAATTCTGTTTTAGTTAATGAAGGTTGAGGAGTATTCATATTTGCGATCGAATTTCTCGTTTGACTTCCAGTCCGACAGGGGTTGAAAACCCCTGTCTCATAGCGAA
>NZ_JAUBTT010000058.1:0-9494 GCF_036705125.1 Microcoleus sp. B7-D4 | reverse complement strand
CACATTCTGTAGTCGGTTTTAACCGACTTTAGCTTTGAGGCAGGGGTTTCAACCCCTGCCGGACTGTCGGACTGTCGCACTGTCGGAAAGTATCAACAAACTGGATTGGATATTACATATTGTCTCACCACAGGACAAACGCTGAATAGCGTTTCATTCTCCCGTTCTTCTATTTCAACTAACGATCGCCTGCCCAAAGATTGCAGCCCGTTGAATAACTCCGATGGCGATAAATCGGCATCTTGTAGCAATTGCTCTATTGAAACTGAATTTGCTTCGCGGCTGAGGCGGCAGATTAGTTTTTTTTCTAATTCTGACAAACGATTTATCTGCGGGTGCAATGTTGCTGCCAATTCTTCCCCTAAGAATAGAATATCATATTTCAAAAATTCTGCAACCCTACCTCGGAATATTTCTTGAATGGTGGTAGCGACTATTTTCAACCACAATGGATTGCCTCGGTAGGTGTTAATTAGGTTTTCCCATGTTTCGGGATTGAGTAAACTTTTTTGTCGGAAAATTTCGGCTGCTGCTGTACCTATGCCTTTGAGTTGTAAGCTACGAACTGGTGATTTTTCTCCTTTTAATGCGGTAATTTCTCTGGGTGGTTCCCAACTATTGAGGATTAAACAACTGTTGTGGGTTGTTTCTCCGATTTGTCTGAAGAGGATGCTGTAATTTTCGTATTCGGGGCGGTAATTTCCTGCTAGTTGTCCGCTGCTGAGAATGGTTTGCACGTCGTCGAGAATGATGAGACAGCGGTTTTTTCGCAGATATTCCATTAACAGGGAAAGTCGATCGGGGATGCTGCTAGGGAGTTCGATTTCGGGTTGATTTAAGAGAAATTCTAGGAGATTTTTTAGGGTAGTTTCTAAGGGTGGGGAGTGGCGGAGACTTCGCCAGATGACGTATTCAAAGTTATGCTGAATTTTTTGGATGAGGTGGAGGGAAAGTGCGGTTTTGCCAATGCCGCTGAGTCCTAATATTGCTGCGAGGTTGCACTTTTCTTGGACGATGGATTTTTCGAGGGTGGCGAGTTCGGATGTGCGATCGGACAATGATGAAATATGAGGTGCGTCTGCTAAGTCTAGTCTGGTTTGGGGTTGGGAGGTGTCTGAGGTGGGGGTTGAGGGCGATCGGCTTTTTGGAATTTCTGGAGATTGGTTATCTGCACAAACATTGAGATTACCAATTACAAAATCATTACCAAAATTTTGTGAAACGATAAATAATTGTTGTCTCTCAAGTGCCGATCGTAAATTTGATTGAGTTACTTCTTCACCCAAGACATTTGATAAACGCTTCCATAATTTTGAGGCGATATTTCTGATGTGACCTTCGCTACAATATGATGTTTCTGCGATTTGAGAGTATTTTTGACCTTCCCATACACCCAGCAGGATCGATTTTTGCAGATCGTCCAAGTGTTCTCCTGTTTTGGCGAAAACCATTTCGTCGGCAAATCTCAAGACTTCTTGAACGTCCATTGGTCGGGTAGGTGTAGTGGTTTTGCTTATTTTATCAGACTTTTTATGACATTTTCTGATATCTATTACAAAATGTGACTTTCTTCGATAGAGATATTGTGTAACATTAATTACATTTGATGACAGTTGAGCATAGACTAAAATGTAAAATTATGTATATGATATATTTAAGGAATTAAAAACTGTAATTTAATGGCGAGAATTGAATACCAAATTGTTTATTTCGTTGGTAAACTAGGAGAATCAAGCTATGTCTGTATTCAATAGCAATGATGAAAAGCAAGCAATAAATTGGTTAGAAAGTCTGAAGGAAAAACTGCAAGCACGCCAGGATAAAAAATTCACTTTTCTATTGGTTGGTCGTACAGGAGTTGGAAAATCAAGCACGGTAAATAGTTTGATGGGTAAAACAGTTGCTGTAGTCGGTGACTATGAACCTTGTACAATGGATATTAAAAAGTATGACAATGAACTCAATGGAATTAATTTCACTATAATTGATACTCCTGGCTTGTGCGACGATCTTGAGGAAGTTGGAAATGATTATGAATATTTAGAACGTATGCGTTCCGATGTCAGCCAGGTTGACTCTATGTGGTTTGTCAGTCGTTTGGATGAAACAAGGGTTACTAATGACGAAAAACGAGGAATCAAACTGATTTCTGAGGCTTTCGGTGCCAAATTTTGGGGACAAGCTGTTATTATATTTACCTTTGCCGGTGCAAAGAATGCCTCAGACTATCCGATTGCATTGGAGAAAAGGACGGAACTCATTCGGAAAGAAATCGCTAAATACACTGGGATTGGAATAGCAAATAACGTTCCGTCGGTTGCAGTTGATAACAATAGTGAGATAACGCCCGATGGAGAAAAATGGTTAGGTGAACTTTATACCCAGATATATGCAAGAATTTCTGCTAAAGGTGCAGTACCATTTTTGCTGGCAAATGTAGAGCGAATAAAACGACCTGAAAAGGAAAGAGAAGTTATCATAGAAAAAATCTATGAGCCAGTTCCAACATATGCACCTATTGAGCTTAATCAGAGGCAGGCAGCAGTAGTCCGAAATAAGACTAATGAAGTGTTAGGTCTTGCAAGTGCGGGAGCAAGTGTTGGGGCTGTAATTGGCTCTATAGGTGGGCCACTCGGTGCTGCTGTCGGGGGTACAATTGGTGCAGGAATAGGACTTATTGCTGGGTTTTTCGGTTTGTAAAGTATGCGTAAATTTCTGCTAGTGGGACGGACAGGTGTTGGCAAATCAAGTTTTATTAATGCGGCGTTTGGTAGTTACATTGCTGAGACTTCAGAGTATGAAGCTTGTACAAAAATTGTTGAGCATTATGCTTACAAAACTCCTCTAGGCGATGTGTCTCTTATCGATACACCTGGATTAGCCGAGGATGACGAAGCCTGTGATGAAGCCTACTTATCTTTAGTACGGGCTAAAGTTAATTTAGCTCAGATTCATGCAAGCATCTATGTGAGTAGGCTTAACGAAACTCGTTTTCGTCCAGACGAAAAGCGAACACTACGCCTTTTGACTAATCGACTTGGTGCATCTATTTGGAATCGCTCTATTCTTGTTTTAACATTTGCTGCATCTGTACCTAACGATCAACGAGAGATATTTGCCGAAAAAAGGAGTCAACAAATTTTTGAGTTTATCCAAAATCTCACCCAAGAACAGGATATTGACAAAACATTTCAAGGATTTGAGCAAACATGGTTAGTGGATAATATTGTAGATAATTGGACATCTGATGGATTACCTATTCTCTCAGTATTAACAAATTGATCTCTAATCGCTTCCTTAGCGCGATCGCACTTTTCATTTATCCCCTAGATCGCAGTTCATCAACATCTGCTTCTGAATCTTCCTTAGTAAAAATTACATCCTCATAGATAGCATCAATACCTGTGCGAAAATCTACGCTAGCCAAGTGAATTTCGCTGCCTTGAGTATAGGAATACAAAACCCACAAGCCTTCAGCATTACGGCGAAAACACTCTACCCGCTCACGCTTTTGGCTAATTAACACATACTCTTGAAGCGTTTCTAATTCTTGATAGTCAGCAAACTTATCGCCCCGATCGAATCCTTCCGTACCATTAGACAACACCTCGACAATTAAACAAGGATATCTTTTAAAAGATTGAGATGATTTGTCCCGTTCGTCGCACGTTACCATCACGTCAGGATAGTAGTAGATATTCTTAGATTCAATCCTAGCTTTCATGTCGGACATATAAACACGACAGCCCCTACCCCGAACATGATTTCTCAACAAGGTAACTAAGTTGACAGTAACAGTTACATGAGCGTCATTTGCACCAGCCATTGCATAGGTTTCGCCCTGAATATACTCGTGTTTGAGCTGACTGAGTTCTTCTAACTTCAGATACTCTTCCGGTGAGATATAATTGTGGGTGCGATCGGCAATCATTGGCTTTCCCAAAATTCAGTTTTCGATGATTTCAGTCGAGGTATTTGTATTATAGCAGTTTTCACTCGGATGAAATACAGGACACAGCAGTAGGGACACGGCACTGCTGCCGACTTTTGTCAGTGAATTATCACCCAAATTTGTATAATTTCTTAGTGCCAGAAGGCGGACGGGTTCCTGTAGTATAGGTTGCAACCGCCGACTATTATAAATGAGGTTTCTAACCCGCATTTAGTATTATTCCTAAAAAAACCCGGTTTCTTGAAGAAACCGGGTTTTTCACACTCAAACCGCGTGTTGTCGATACCAATCAATCGTATTTTTCAACCCTTCCTTAAACTTCACCTCCGCAACAAAACCAAACTTTTCCTTAGCCCTTGCCGTATCCAAACAGCGGCGCGGCTGACCGTTCGGTTTGTCTGTTTCCCAAACAATTTCTCCCTCAAATCCCATCAATTCGCAAATCGTTTCCACTAAATCGCGAATTTTAACTTCGCTATTCGTTCCCAAATTAACCGGGTCAGATTCACTGTAAGATTGAGCCGCCATCACAATTCCCCGCGCGGCATCTGTGGAATACAAAAACTCGCGGCTAGGGCTGCCATCGCCCCAAACTGGCAGTGTTTTGTCTCCCCTTTCTTGCGCTTCGTAGACTTTGCGAATTAATGCGGGGATGACGTGGGAACTTTTCGGATCAAAGTTATCTTCCGGGCCGTACAGATTTACAGGTAGCAAGTAGATACCGTTGAATCCGTATTGCTGGCGGTAGGATTGCAGTTGCACTAATAAGGCTTTTTTTGCAATTCCGTAAGGTGCGTTAGTTACCTCTGGATAGCCGTTCCAGAGGTCGTCTTCTTTGAAAGGAACTGGGGTCAAGTTGGGATAAGCGCAAATGGTGCCGACGCAGACAAATTTTTCGACTCCTGCTTCGTAGGCTGCGTGGATTAGTTGCGCGCCCATCATCAAATTGTCGTAAAATAATTCAGCGGGTTTGACTAGGTTTAAACCGATGCCGCCGACGTGGGCGGCGAGGTGAATGATGATATCTTGTTGGTCGGCGGCGCGCTTGCAGTTTTCCATAACGCGGAGGTCGCAGTCGCGCGATCGAGTTACTGAAATTTTATCAGCATCGGCCCCTGCTTTCACTAGCTGGTCGATTACCTGACGGCCCAAGAAACCGGCGCCGCCCGTGACTAGAATGCGTTTGTTGCTTAAATCCAAGCTGGTCATAATTTTAGCCTCGGGATTTTGAATAAAGGTCGATCGACAATTTCAATTCTAAAATTGTTGCTTTAGCAAAAAAAGCTTTCAGCTACAGGACGAGGTTGCCCACAAATCTGTTTTAGCTGCGGCAGATAGGGACTGGTCCGTGCACACCCGAAAGTTAGATTTATTAGTAGCGAGTCCTCAACTATCATTTTAATGTTTTTATTAGCCCGCACCTCCGAAAATTTTGGGAGCAATTAAGCGGGTTCTTTGAATGCCGATCGCGCTAATATAGCGGTTCTCAAGCGTGGTGAGGTATGGGGGCTAGTCCTATGCCCTATGCCCTATGCCCTATGCCCTATGCCCTATGCCCTATGCCCTATGCCCTATGCCCTATGCCCTATACCCTATGCCCTATGCCCTATGCCCGCCAGAGCACCTCATGTTACTGAGAAAGGCTATAGCTGTAACAACCCTCTCATCAGTTGTGAAGTGTTTGCAGGGGCAATCCTCCGGGGCGCGCCTTTCGCCAAAGGGGTAGACACGGGGCCCTACCCCTACAAATTGTTCGCACTGACGGCTTGATTTAGCGACTTAATCAAATCCGTTGCCCGAACCCCGACCTTGCTCGTCTAAAGCTTTCATGTCAGCATCTACCATTAAATGTACTAACTCCTGAAAAGTTACAGAAGGTTCCCAATCTAATTGCTGGCGCGCCTTAGTCGAATCGCCTATCAACAGTTCGACTTCTGCAGGACGCAAGTAGCGTTCGTCAAACTCCACATATTTTTGCCAATCTAAATTGACGTAAGTAAAAGCCAAATCGAGAAATTCCTTAATGGAATGGGTCTCGTTGGTAGCAATGACATAATCGTCAGGCTTGTCTTGTTGCAGCATCAGCCACATCGCCCGCACGTAGTCTTTAGCATAGCCCCAGTCCCGCTTGGAATCGAGATTGCCCAAGTAAATCTTTTTCTGCTTGCCGGCGACTATTCTGGCCACGGCGCGAGTAATTTTGCGAGTTACAAAAGTTTCGCCACGGCGGGGAGATTCGTGATTGAACAAGATGCCGTTGCAGGCAAAAAGTCCGTAAGATTCGCGATAATTTATTGTTTGCCAGTGACCGTAAACTTTGGCGCAGGCGTAAGGACTTCTGGGATAAAAAGGAGTTGTTTCCTTCTGCGGAACTTCCTGTACCAAACCAAACATTTCCGAAGAACCTGCTTGATAGAACCGCACTTCTATGCCGGTGCGGTGCTGATAGTCCCGAATTGCTTCTAGCAGCCGCAATACTCCCATCCCTACTGTGTCCACCGTATATTCCGGCGAGTCAAAACTGACTCGAACGTGAGATTGAGCCCCTAAGTTATAAATTTCTACCGGCTGAACTTCTTCCAATATCCGGCGCAGAGTGGTGCCGTCCGTCAAGTCGCCGTAGTGTAGAAACAGGCGCGCACCCTCGCTGTGAGGATCGACATAGATGTGGTCAATTCGATCGGTATTGAAACTAGAACTGCGCCGGATAATGCCGTGAACTTCATATCCTTTCTCTAACAGTAATTCGCTCAAGTAGGAGCCGTCTTGACCTGTAATACCTGTTATTAGCGCTCGCTTGCGTTGCGTCATCTGATTTTCCTTTGACAGGCTGTGTTAATTCACAATAAATTTTTTGGCAGAGGCTGTTGCTCCCTGCCGGCCGTATTCTCAAACTGCTTTATAAAACTTACTCAAACTTAACTTTAGTTACCTAAAGCCAGTTGAAGTTTACTTCCTACGCTGTTGGGTAGTGGGCTATCCCAAGATAAGTAGGCTATCCCCCTTAAGCCAAAGGTTATAGAGTTAAGTTTAACACCTAAACCTAAAGTAGTCTCTCTAGAAGAACTGATCTTTCTAGATGAAGAAGAGGTAGGTTTATTTAAGTATTTGCCCCTTTAGTTAAGCACACAATTATTCGATCGGCATCCAGGAACTGTTTAGTTTTGACAAAGAGTTTGTCGCTGATTGTCAGTAGTCAGCATCAGTGGTCAGTAACAAATAAAACTAACTACCGATTGCTGACTGCGGACAAAAATTAGTATGCGCCGTTATTTTTGGGAAAAATCACAACTCCAATTGTTTTGAAAACAATCCACATATCCATCCAAAGGTTTTTGTCATTTGCGTAATAGAGGTCGATTTGGACTCGGCGGGGATAGGGAATGTCGTTGCGACCGGACACTTGCCACAAGCCTGTAATTCCAGGTCTTATGGTGAGAATTTTGTTGATGTGATTGCCGTATCTCGGCAGTTCTTCTTCAACTAAAGGTCTCGGCCCGACGACGCTCATATCTCCTTTTAAAACATTCCAAAACTGGGGAAACTCGTCTAAACTGGTCATTCGTAAAAATCTTCCAATCCAGGTAATTCGAGGGTCTTGTTTCAGCTTGAAATTGTCCTCAAACTCTTGACGCAAATGCGGAGAATTTTCCATGATTTCCAGCAATATATCGTCCGCATTTTCCACCATCGTTCTGAATTTCAGGCAATAAAACCTTTTACGGTTTTTGCCTACTCGTTCCTGTACGTAAAAAATAGGGCCGGGCGAGCTTAAGGCGATTAAGAAAGCCAAAAGCAGGTAAACCGGAGCAAACAGGATCAGAACCGATAAGGAAAACAGGATGTCAAATAACCGCTTGAAAAGTTCTCCGTCGAGGCTCTGTAGAGAACGACTTATGCGTCTATCTCCTTGCAGGACAGACCCAAAACCGCGTCTTGCGATCGCTCGAATTACCTTGCCGGAGATTAGTTGGCTGTCGGCAGTCATCTTACTCCTTCACTTCACACCACACACAGTCCTGATCATAAAGCCTCAAGACGCTTTGTTCTCTCAATTATGTTGCCAATACTCAATTTTCTGCCTTCAGAAGGCTTCAAAAGGCAGAAGGAAGAAGGAAGAGGGCTTCTCAACGCACCAGGAAGAAGGCACAAGGCACCGATGCAGAGGTCTTCTGAAGGCACTTATACAAAGGCAGAAGGAAGATTGTCCCGCTATCGGGTTCTGGCACCCTCAAGCCCCAGACTCGGTAAAATCACGGGATTGAAATTCCTGATAGCAGCGTTCCACAAAAGCTAGATAGCGCTGCCCAAAGACATCGGGGGCAAACTGTTCAGCGCGCAACCTGCTGATTTCTGGCTCAAATTTGCCTTGCAACTGCTCAAATTCCTCGACAGCTTCGACTAATGCGGCTGCGGTTTGGGAGGAAAAAAATAAACCAGTCCCAGTCTCTGGGTGTTGGCGAATGTCGAGCACTGTCTCCAAAGCGCCCCCTGCTGCATAGGAAATTACCGGTGTTCCGCAAGCTTGAGCCTCTACCAAAGCTATGCCAAAATCTTCGCAAGCTGCATAGACAAAGGCTTTCGCCTCTGCCATGTATTTTTCAACGATGGAGGCGGGCTGCCAGCCGAGCACTTGCACGTTGGGTTTGGCGATTTGCCGAATCATTTCTAATTCTGGCCCGGTGCCGATGACAATGAGAGTATGCCCTAGTTGATTGAATGCTTGGACGATCGCACTTACGTTTTTGTAACTTACCAACCGACAAACTGTGACGTAAAAGTCTTGTTTTTGCCGCATCAAGGAAAATCGATCGATATTTACCGGCGGATAAATCACCTCGGCCCGCCGCCGGTAGCACCGCCAAATTCGGCGCGCAGTGTGTTGAGAGTTAGCGATGAAATAATCAACGCGATTGGCGGAAATTACGTCCCACTGCCGCAGTCGATGCAACAAATATCGCGTCAGCAGACCCTGGATGCCCCGTCCGGCTTTGCTGCTACGCAAATAGTCAAAAGTTAAGTCCCAAGCGTAGCGCATGGGTGTGTGGCAGTAGCAGACGTGCATTTGCTGGGGACTGCTGAGGATGCCTTTGGCGACGGCGTGGGATGATGAGAGGATGATGTCGTATTCTCGCAGGTCTAGTTGTTCGATCGCGATCGGCAGAAATGGCAAATATTTTTGGACGCCGCTGCGGGCCTTGGGAAAGTGCTGCAAAAATGTTGTGCCAATCTGTCGCCCGAAAAGATAGCTTTCGGGATTGGTTGATTCAAAGTCGATGAGGGCATAGACATCTGCCTCGTCTACGTGTTTGAGGATTTCCTGTACTACGAGTTCTGAACCGCCAGTAGCTAAGGGCGTCAACCATTCGTGAACTAGGGCGTATTTGAGTTTTTTCACTTGTATTTGTAGCCGATCGAACGATGTGTTAGCGCCAGTTCTGTCAATATTAATCTTACTGAGGGATCAATACTTCGGACAGTTTTGGAACAGGGACGCTCCCCGAACAGAGACAAAAAATCCCTGGAATTTTAACCGAAACTC
>NZ_JAUBTT010000209.1:4512-4599 GCF_036705125.1 Microcoleus sp. B7-D4 | reverse complement strand
CGACTAAATCAGCAGCAACTGCAACACTGGTGGCGTTGTCTGCGGGGGTGAAAGTGGCTGTGGGGGCTGTGGTGTCAGCCGTGCGCG
>NZ_JAUBTT010000209.1:0-4412 GCF_036705125.1 Microcoleus sp. B7-D4 | reverse complement strand
ACTGGCGACAAAGTTGGTTGTGCTTTCACTGAAGGTGGCGGTGACGGGAAACGCTGCGGTGACGGTGGCGGCGGCGGTCGAAGTCAGGCTGACGGTGGGCGGTGTGGTGTCAGCGGTGGTGAAATTCCAAGTAGCTGCGCCTGTCGTACCGACATAATTATTACCTGCTAAGTCTTTAATCGCACCGGCGGCAATTTCAACGTAGTAATCTGTGCTTTGCGCTAAATCTGCCAGTGGATTAACTGTGACGGTACTACCAGTAACAGTGACATTGGCTGAGGTGACATCAATGGTTTCTACAACTGAGTTATCCGAGACTTTCTTGATGACAATATTGCCAGTGCCTTTTTGTACGGCTTCACTCAAGGTAACGACTAAATTAGCAGCAACTGCAACACTGGTGGCGTTGTCTGCGGGGGTGAAAGTGGCTGTGGGGGCTGTGGTGTCAGCCGTGCGCGTCAAAGCAGTGGCCGCTGTATTGTTGTTGCCGGCGGCATCCGTAGCTATATTGGCGGGGATGTTAACTGTAACTGTGCCGCTCCCTGTGGGGGTGACGGTGAAGTTGTAGGTGGTGCCGGTGCCACTAAAGCCACTGACTGTGCCGTTGGTGACGGTGATATCACTGGCGACAAAGTTGGTTGTGCTTTCACTGAAGGTGGCGGTGACGGGAAACGCTGCGGTGACGGTGGCGGCGGCGGCCGAAGTCAGGCTGACGGTGGGCGGTGTGATGTCAGCTAAAACACCTGTGGCTCCGAAAACTCCCAGATAATTATCAACGCTGGTACCGCTTGTTTTACTGAGGGTAATGCTCTGCAGCGTTTTGGCTGGGTTAGGATTAAACATGAACCCGAATAGGGCCGGATCATTGGCATTCTGATAACCGTTTCCTGCTGTATCACTGCTTCGATCCATTCCGTCGATTAGATAGTAACTCGACGATGTTTCGGTAATTTCGTCATACCAGTCGGGAACTACTGTGGCTGTGCCTGTCCCAGTAGTGCCATCGCTATAGTTAAATGTCACCTGCATCCCAGCGCTGCCATTTGTACTGGTGGCGAACAGGTGGATTTGTGAATACTGGTTGGGCGTAACAGCAAAGTTAAAGGATGTGCCGTTAGTTGTAAGAACTTTGGCGTTGTTGCCGTTATTGGTGTTGTTGTAGCCTAGCTGAACGTCGGGACGGAAGGCATTTGCTGCGAAAAAGCCGTTGTCGGGTAAACCATTGCCACTAGCACCGCCTTTCAAGGTTGCAAAGGACTGAGTGATTAAGGTATCTATGCTAGCCCCTCCCGCTGCGTTACCCAATTCGCCTTGTAGGGTGTCTGTGACTCCTCCCGTGTAGTTGATAATGACATCGCGATCGAATACTGATGTGAGATTAAATTGAACGGGTGAGGCTAAAACATCGGCATAGGTTGCCATTGCTTCGCTGGACAAGGCAAGGGAGGCTTCGATCGCCCCTGTTGTTTTTTCCAATTCCCAGTCGCCCCCTAGTGCTGCATTACCGGTCTTGTTGGTGGATGCTGCCACATCTGCCCCTGTGATTTCACTCAGGCGCTTTACGAAGTTTTCTCCAACTTCTCCGGCTGCTACATCGCAGCCATAAAGTAGGATATCGCCATTTGCTGTCAGGGCATTTCCCCACTGTTTTAGCCGATCGCTGAAAGTTTCTAGGTTATTGTCATTGAGTACGTCAGCACCGAGTTTTAAACTGCCTTCGCTGCCGTGAGAAACTATATGAACTGCTTCAATATCTTTTTGATCTGCCAAGGCGTTAGTAATTTGGTCGATCACGCTGGAATTTTCATTTAAAATCACAATTTGAGCGAGATCGATGCCTTGGATCAGGCTTTGATAATCTTGTACAGAGGAGTCTACGAAAATAATTTGCTTGTTCATAGTTGATAAGTTCATAATTGCTGAAATCCTTTATATGTATCGTTTACATCCAAGTCTGGCCGGGGTTGAAACCCCCGCCTCAAAGCTTAAGTGCTCTTGCATAGGACTGAATAATTTATTAGTCTTATTGCTCAAATCGATTGATCGGTACAATTGTTAGCCCGTTCGCCTTTTTCACGGGAAATAAACGTGGAAAACTGATTGTCTTCGCTCACGGCTGACAACATTCGATCGGCTTGGGCCCCCAATAGGGGAAGTCATAGCGCTGTAAAACCGGGGATTTTGTCGTCGTAGTAGTGCAGCCAGTAAAGTAGAGCCTGAGCGGGGTAGTCCTGATATGAAGTGAGGTTTCACTGGCCTCGTGGGGGAATGGGCTCCCAAAACATTAGATGCAACTTAAATGTATCATACCACAGACATATCTTTTATAACATATTTTTATTTAACCTTTCGCAACACAACATCCAGATTTACGATATCTTTACAATCTAGACATCGTGGGTTCACTTTCCCTATCTCTATCATTGCTTCGGGCCCCTGCCTTTGTAAAGTCGGAAAAGTCGGATCTTAAAGTCGGAAAAGTCGGATCTTTGCCATGAGGACATAATAAGGTTTACGCTATCTTTACAATCTAGATATCGCCCTTGTTAATTACTTAGGTATTTTAACTGCATATCTCAGGGAATCTACGCAGATATACGCAGATGAAGAGATGTTATTTGATGAGTTCTTCGAGGGATGGAAAAAGCAATTTTTCGGCGCTCAGTTTTTCGCAATCACAAGGCGGTTGAGTTGCGGATATTGCTGATACTTTTCCCAGCAGCAATTGGAGGCTTTCGATTAGCAATGGTAGAGTTAATAAAATAATTGATGCAGAGACTAGCAAGCTAATTAAACCGTCAGCCCAATTCCAGTGCAGCCACGCTACGGCGATCGCAGCTAAAATTACTCCAACCGACGAAAAAATGTCTGCAACTGCGTGCAGAAACGCGCTTTTGAGGTTCAAGTCGCCGTGACAGCAGGAATGCAAGCAACAAGCATTAATCGAGTTGATGCTTAAACCGACTATGGCGGTAATTAACATCGGGAGCCCTTCTACTTCGGGGGTTGGGGACTGCAAACGGCCGATCGACTCGGCGGCAATCCAAAGGGCGATCGCCACTAAACTGATACTATTAATTAAAGCAGCAATGATTTCTCCACGGGCGGGCAGGATGCCCACCCCACAATCAAATTCACTGTTTGTGGAACAGGCATCTTGCCTGTTCTTAAGAATACTGCCCGATCTCAATACTAGCTTTTTACGGGCCGGCAGGATGCCCACCCCACAATCAAATTCACTGTTTGTGGAACAGGCATCTTGCCTGTTCTTAAGAATAGTACCCGAACTCAATTCGATCGCGCAATCCACCGATTTACTTTTGCGTTTAAGTGACGAGTACCAAGTCGCTGTCAAAGTTATTGCTAAAGCTGCTACATCTGAAAAGACGTGACCCGCATCTGCTAATAGGGACAAACTATGAGAATTAAGTGCGGCGATTAACTCTGCTACAAAAAAGCTGCTAAGCAGTACCAATGCTGTTTGTAAAAGTCGCACTTTGCCAATTCTGGGATTTGTATTCTCGCATTGTGCGATATCCTTGGCGTTTTCCGAGTCAAAATTGTCCCTAACTAGAAATGTCATGCAGCAGTCCTTAAGGTTAAACTCGATTTTAAATTAAACATTAAATTAACTATCAATGACCGATTATATACCAAATCCGCACCAAGATCCGGAAAATTTGAGCGCAAATTCCCCAAATTCTCAAATAAACGATCGCCCAATTAGCGACAATCACGCAAATACTTTGACAGGCGAATCTTTAGTTGATTTGCGGAAGTACGATCAATCAAAGTTCGATCGAGGAAAGCCTACTTGGGTAATTTTGCTTTGGTGGTTCGTCCAGGCGATCGCATTTCCTCTCACTCCACACCCTTTTAACGGCATCAGAAGCGGCTTGCTGCGGTTATTTGGAGCGAAAATAGGTCGGGGTGCGATCGTTCGCCCCACGGCTCGTTTTACCTATCCTTGGAAAATTGCAATCGGAGACTACAGTTGGATCGGAGATGATGTTGTATTGTACAGTCTCGATCGAATTGCGATCGGCAAACACTGCGTCATTTCTCAAAAAAGCTACCTCTGCACCGGCACTCATGACCCTCAAGACCCCGCCTTTGGCTTAATCACAGCATCTATTATCGTTAATAACGGCGTTTGGATTGCCGCCGACTGCTTCATTGGCCCTGGTGTAGAAATCGGTGCAAATGCGTTAATTGGAGCTCGCAGCAGCGTCTTTAAAAATATGCCGGCAGGCTTTATTTGCACAGGAACACCTTGTCGTCCCCGCTGTCAGCGAGAAATTAACAAAAGTTCGTAATAGACATTGTACCCGGAAACTAAGGAATGAGAATTAAATAACTTCCACAAGTTTGTGGGATGGGCGTCCCGCCCGTCCAAAAAGGACGGGCGGGAC
>NZ_JAUBTT010000208.1:0-4600 GCF_036705125.1 Microcoleus sp. B7-D4 | reverse complement strand
AGGTCGTGTGTTTCGATGACTGCCCCGGAGTGCATTTCTACGGAAGAGGTTAAGCCGCCTTTTGCTTTGCATTCGTTAATTCAACTATTAAGTAAAAAAGTTAAATTCTAGTCAAAGGAAGGGTCTGTATACCATTTTTTCACATTCTCGTACCATTCACTCGCCTGCTTGTATTCCTCAACTATCTCAACCGGAGTATTGTCATCTAATTTCCAAGGACAAAAATCACTAGACTTATGTTCGCAACTAACATGATAGCCTCGCGGTAAAGTCTTCCAGTAGGTAGCTTGAAATGGTTCAAGGACATTCCACTTTTCGGTTCCTGGGATATGTTCGTGTATTAAAATCAAACTATCCACAGCCAGCAATTGCTCTATAATTTCGCGCTCAGTACCTATAATTCCCTCTTCATAGGGGAAGATGTTCAGAAAATTCGCAATAAGAAACTTATTCCAGGCAGGATGAGCCATTGCTTCCCATTTAGCACCTCCTTGAGGAGTTAAATAGTATGATGCTTTAAGTCTCCCGTCTAAGTGGTCTTGAATTCCAGCCATTGTTAAAACAACATCAGGAGTCCCCTCTGCATCATATTCATCAGCAAACACTATTGCTTTAATATCTCCTTTTTGAAACAAGGAATCGGCTGCAAGTGCTGTTTCAGCATGAGATAAGTGTTCTGAGTATGCAACGCTTTCTAACCCGTAATAGTTTATTACAACAGATTTTAGCAGCAAGTATTCAACCTTTGAATTCGGAGTTTCTGCCAATGCTGCGTAAGAGATTGGTGCTATATCTTCAAAGAGACTTGATGGGTTTGTATCTAATTCTGGCTCTGTATACCAATGCGAAATTTCTGAGTACCACTGCTTCGCTTGTCGATCTTTCTCAATCCATTCTTTGGGTGTATTTGAGTCGATACACAATTCAAAATATCGATGCTGGTAAGTAACTTTGTAAGCTTTGGGTAAAGTTTTCCAGTACGTTGCTTTCCAAAATCCTATATCCTCCCAAAAACAAGTTTCTGAAATAAGAATTTGGTTTTCTAAATATTCACAATAATTTATAATTTCTTGCATAATCTGCTGAGAACAACAGATTATTTCTGAACGAAATAATCCAGTTATTTCATCACGCTGATAACCCAGACACCATTTATGATAATAATTCCAATTAGCACCAGTTAAGCCTTCCCACCTTGCTCCTCCCTGAGAAGTTAAGTAGTAAAAAGCGTTGAGTTTTCCATTTAGGCTTGCCCAAATCTGAGATATTGTTAGGGCTACACCTCTAATATTTTCTCCATTTTCATTAGAAAATGCTGCTAATATATCGCCACTTTGAAATAACCGATTGGCTGCTGATACCACTTCAGCATGGGAGAGTCGCCAATCAGATGCGACATTTATGAAAATTTCTGTCTCTGTTAAAGCAGACAAGATCATTAAATACTCTACTCTGTTTATAGTCATTTGCTTGTTAATTACACAGCATCTATATCAAGCGTAAAAGGTTATGTTCCAGTCAAGTAATTGATTTAGAGATCAGAATTGTGAATTTTCCGGCTATTTGCATTTTTTATATTCAAAATGGAAAATCTTACTCTTTTCTTTGGTCCTGTGACAGTATCTTCACAACATTCACATCTTCCGAGTGAGCCAGCGCTAGATGACGACCACTCTTGGTCTTTTCGGACGTTATCGTTAGCACTTATCTCTACATTGTAGTGACGCGCACCACCGTCTTTTGTAGGCTTTGGATAAGGACAAGGTAACTTATCATCGGCTTTATATGGTAAAGCTCCTATAGGAGGAAGCAAACTCTGCAACCACCATAGTCTTTCTCTATTTGGCTGTCTGTCATTTGCTAATTCGCGCCTTGTTTTTTGTAAATTATTCGCTGCATCTTCAAGGCTGTTATATCTAAAACCAATTAGGATACCCTGTTCTCCCCCTGTTCCTCTAAATATTGTCTCACACTTGACATATTTCTTGAGTTCGGGGTCATCTGCACAAGTTTTACAATCAGGATTCGGAAGAGGTGGCGAAGCTGGAGAGGTTGACGGCGCAGTGGATGGCTGTGAACGAGTTGGTCGATTAAGCAGTGGAGTAGGCTGAGTTTGTCCCTGAGGTTGAATCAACCCTCTCCGCAGTCTCTCCTGAAACAGTCGATCGTCCTGACCAGCAGGAAGAGGATTCAGCAACCCACCACCACCAGGAGGTGCAAGCAATATACCCAAACCAGGCACACGCTGGAGAAGACCACCCAAAGGCGGTAGAGGCAAAGCCGGTGCAGGCAAAGGTATCGCTACAGGAACCTGTTCTCCCGACGGATCGGTATAATTAGTCGGACTATTTCCCACATACCGATACAAATTAGCATCCCCACCCCCAAACCCGATCGTATCCTCACTAATAAACCTCCCCACCTGCGGGTCATAATACCTCGAATTATAATAATAATTCCCCGTCTCAGAATCCAACTCCCGCCCCGTAAAACCAAACCGGAAACCCACACTCGGATTAGTTTGACTCCTCACCTTCCCAAAACTATCATAACCAATCCGATTCTGAATCGCCCCATTAGAATCAACCAAATCCCGCACCGTTCCCAGATTATCAGTTAACGGCCACAACACGCTACCGCCAGCACTTTCATCAGCCAAAATCTGGTCAGTTTCCACCCCGTGCAAATAACGGTGCGTTTGAGAACCAGCACCATCAAAAGTCAAAGCAATATGCTGCCCGTCGTAAACCAAACGCTCAACTTGAGGCACCGCACTACCAGCACCATCCGCATCAACTTCCTTAACAATGCGGCGATTCAAACCATCATAACTATACTGAGCCGACTTAATCACAGAACCGCTACCATTTTTACCCACAACCTGACTCAAACGGTTCCGATAATCCCAACTGTACTCAGTCACCTCACCCGTAACAATATCAGTCCGCTTCGTGAGATTCCCCTCACCATCGTAGTCGTAATTGTAAACACCATCAGACTGCAACTGATTGTTACTTCCAGTTTGATATCCAGAATTAGTTCGACTCCCATTATCATCGTAACTGTAACTCTCATCACTCTGAGAACTATAATCTGCACCAGTCAACTGGTCTCGCTTGTCATAACTGTAATTGGTACTACCCGATGGCGAAGTAAATCCAGTCACTCGATTGGCAAAATCGTAAGTCCAAGCATAATTAGCTAACGTCACATTCCCCTTACCGTGACTCAACCGAGTTAAACGACCCGCAGTGTCATAAACATACTCGCTTGAGGCCACCAAACCCGTCCCATTCAAATCGCTGTAACGAGTAACATCCTTAGTTTTACCCGCAGCATCATAACTCATATCCACCCGCTTGGAACTTACCCCATTCCCACTTTGAGTAATCCGAGTTACTCGGTTCCCATCATCATAAGTAAAAGACTTCGTTCCCCGCAATTGACCGTTAATTGTATCCGTCACAGAAATCGGACGATTAACCTGATTGTATGCGTACTTCAACAACACATTTGGCACGTTCGGAGTTCCCGCATTGTCAACAGTTTCCAAATTCCCAGCCAAATCGTAAGTCAAAGCATAAGTTGCATCGGGGTCGCTAATAGTTTTAAGTTGACCTGCTGCATCGTAGCTTGAAGTAATCGTCCGAATAGAAGTGTTAGCTGAATTCAGCCACTGTTCCTCTTTTGGGCGGTTGAGTTTGTCGTAAACAAACTTGCGAGTGCGGTTGTTGCCGTCTTTAGATGTGATTAAATTGCCTGCGGGGTCGTAAGTGTAGCTGCGAGTGCGGTTCAGTGGTTGATTGGTTTCAGTTTTGAGGCGATTTAATTCATCGTAGGCGAAGGTTGTTTTGTTGTTGGAAGGGTCAGTGAGAGAACTGACATTGCCGACATTATCGTAAGCTGTAGTTGTGGTTTTGTTGAGAGCATCAGTGACTGTTGTTTGACGGTTTAAAGCATCGTAACCGTAGCGAGTGGTGTTGCCCAAACCGTCTGCGACAGCACTAACATTACCGTTAGCATCGTATTCTGTAGACACTTTGTTGCCGAGGGGGTCGGTGACGGAAGTAGTTCGGTCTTTTGTGTCGTAAGTATATTCGGTTTTGTCTCCCAGTTCGTTGGTAAATGTGAGGAGGTTGCTGTTAGCGTCGTAGGTAGATTTTGTGGTATTATTGAGAGGGTCTTTGCTGCCGGTTTGGCGGTTGAGATTGTCGTAGGTGTATTCGGTGGAGTGGTTGAGAGCGTCGGTAATTTTAGTTTGATTGCCGGCTTTGTCGTAAGTGTAGGTGGTATTGTTTAGTTTGGGGTCAGTGACAGTTTTTTGGCGGTTTAAAGCATCGTAGGTAAAGGAAGTCTTGCGAAGTATCGGGTCAGTAACCGATTTGAGAGTGCCACCTTTATTGTACTCGGATGTTGTGACATTATTGAGTGGATCTGTGATTTGAGTTTGACGATTCAGAGCATCGTAAACGTATTGAGTTTTGTTAGTATTCCCATCAATTTCAGCAGTAACATTCCCAACCTTATCGTACTCAGTTTTGCTCGTACTAGCAATAGTAGTCTGTGCCGCTTGAGTAACATCAGTCCGCCTTCCCAACTC
>NZ_JAUBTT010000057.1:0-57122 GCF_036705125.1 Microcoleus sp. B7-D4 | reverse complement strand
GCCGTCAATATCGACAAAGGTGGGGGAGGCGTTTAACCCCACATTGGTGAGGTTGAAGGGGTTTGTTTGGGGGGCGGTAAAAGTTTTGGGTATGTTATCGGCGATTTGCAGTACGGCAGTTTTAGTCTTCGTTACGTTGTATCCTGTGCCAGCAGTGAGGGTGATTTGTACGGTTTCGCTGGGATCGCTGACGTTATCTAAGACGGGAATGACGTTAATATTGGCTGTGGTTTGCCCTGTGAGGATGGTGACGCTACCCGATAAGGCGGTGTAGTCGCTGCCCGGTGTGGCTTTACCGCTGACGGTGTAGTTGATGGTGGTGTTGGCGGTGGCGGCGGCTGAGAGGGTGACGACGAAGTTGCCGTTGACGGGGGCAATGGGTTCGGCTTCGCTGGGTCTGGTGCCGGGGGCAATGCTGACACCGGGAAGCAAATCTTGGTAGTAGCGCGTGTTGCCGTCCCGTGCCCCAACAAAGGCATCTAAATCGCCGTCGCCGTCAATATCGACAAAGGTGGGGGAGGCGTAACTCCCCACATCGGTGAGGTTGAAGGGGTTATTTTGGGGGGCGGCAAAGGCTGGGGTGCTAGCGTTGCCGGTATTCCGGTAGTAGAAAGTGTTGCCGTCACTTCTCCCAACAAAGGCATCTAAATCGCCGTCGCCGTCAATATCGACAAAGGTGGGGGAGGCGTTATTCCCCACATCGGTGAGGTTGAAGGGGCTTGTTTGGGGGGCGGCAAAGACTGGGGCGCTAGCGGTGCCGGTATTCCGGTAGTAGTAAGTGTTGCCGTCATTACTCCCAACGAAGGCATCTAAATCGCCGTCGCCGTCAATATCGACTAAGGTGGGAGAGGTGTAAGTCCCCACAGCGTTGAGGTTGAAGGGGTTTGTTTGGGGGGGGGCAAAGGCGGGCATAGTTTTTTAAGGGGTAGGGGGTCAGGGGGATTTGGGCTATTACCCTGAGTTTTGGATACTTTCAGAGCGGCTTGATTTTAGGTTGTTTGAATTTTTGGTGCGGCTATTCCCGCAGGGGGATGACATTTTTTTTATATTGTTCTATAATAGAGGGTTAAGTTTAAATGTGTCAACCCCTAGCTCGGTTTGGTTTTGAAAACCGAGCTAGGGGTAAGGGTTAAGGAGAGGCATCGCGCCCAAGTGAAGTAATACTTTAGCTGTTTGAAGCTTTAGTAAAACCGAGAGACTTCTGTAACAGTTTAACGGCGATGCGCGAAGAGCCTATTCCGGTTAAATAGGGGCGCAGATGCCGATTAAGGAAGGAGAGCATTGGCTCGTTGTCTGCCGCCACTGAAAAAGTGCAATTCTCTATCTCACTGTCGATTTGCAGTTTAATTGATGCGGCTAACAGGGATATTCCTCGACCTAATTTTTGATACTTTTTTCGCACCAATAAGCTGGAGTAGCGAATAGTATTTGGGGCGACGCGGTGGGTGATCATCCAGCCGATGACTTCTCCATTATGGCACAATCCTAAACTATTGAGCGGTTCGATTCTGGATTCGTCGCTAAAGGGATTCAATGGGTTTGGATATTCCCCTTGTTGGAGAATGGCTTGGCGCTCCTGGGCGGTTAATTCGCTCCAGGGAAAAACGGTAAATGAATCGGGTAAGGGGTATTTGTGCAGCCAAGGGGCTTCGGCAATTTTTTTGGTTGTGGTTTGGGCTAATAAAAAGGTGGTTTGAGGGGGGAGCCAGCCTTTGTTTTTTAATAGGGGTTCGAGGGCTAGTGCTGTTAATTCACTGCTTTTGTAGGAGATTTCGACTCGCTGACAACCGACTTTTTTCAGTTCTTTTTCCAAATTCCCGATCAGGGTTGTGCCGATGCTTTGATGGCGATGGTTGGGAACGACGTAGCAGGAGATGATGCTGGCAGATAAGGATGGCTGGTTCTGGGATTCGGGAAGGATTTCTGCGATCGCCATTCCTACCATTTGATGGGAAATGGTGGCAGAAATTCCTACAATTTCGCCCCGTTTAGTTTGGGTTTGCCAGCGTTTTTGCAGGCTGGGGAAGGTGAAGGCATCGTAGGCGGAAATATTGTCGGCTGTGAGGTTGTAAACAGCTTGGTATTTGACGGGATAGCGCGTTTCTTCTGGTTGACGCGGTGGGTTTAGCAAGGTTGGTTTTCCAGAAGTCAGGCTTTCAAGAACTGTTCTCACTTCGGTATTGTCGGGTTTGAGGCGCAGCACTTTTCTCAAATAACCTTCAGCTATGGCAGTTTCTCCGTGGGAGGCGTGCAACTTTCCGAGGTTAAGATAGGCGAGATAGAAATTCGGATCGAGGCGTAGTGTTTCTTCATATCCAGCTTTTGCTGCTGCGATATTCCCTTGCAATAGGTAAGCGCTGGCGAGATTGCAGCGGGTGGCTGCTTGATTGGGATTAATCTCGATGGCGCGTTGGAGTAGGGCGATCGCTTCTGGGATTTTTCCCTGTAATTGCAGGAGATTTCCTAAGTTATTGTAGGCAGGGATATAGTTGCGATCGAGGGAAATGGCTTCTCGAAAATAAGCGGCTGCTTCTTCTAATTTTAGTTGTTTTTGTAACTCTCTGCCGCGATCGAAAGCTGCGGCTGCGGTTTCTAATTTTTCTGTGCCAATCACGGCAGGCACGAGGGATTCGCTGACTTTGACAGATGTTTCAGGGGGTTGATGAATGCCGGGTCTGATTGATATAATGCTAGAACCTGGGAAAGTAACTAATCGTTCGATTTCGTCGGTTTGAAATCCTAATGCCATTGGCTGCCGCACTCCGGGCAATACAGCAATGTCAAATAATTCTTTGACGACTTCTTCAAATATCAGCGAGTGGACGATATTGCCTGTGTTTAAATCGACTACCATCAATCCGCATTGAGGTTGTTGCTGTTGGGCGGATAAGCGATCGCTTAATGTCAATCCTTGAAAATTTTCATGTCTGGGTTTGGAGAGTCCGACGATCGCATAGTTGTTATGAAATGCCAACCCTCTGACGAAACCGGGGCAGAAGGCGATCGCCTGAAATTGTCCATTGTCTACATAGCCTAATTCGCCAGTACCGGAGTTGAGTACCCACAGTTTATTCTGGTAAAATCGGGGCGAGTGGGGCATGGTTAAGCCGCTACAAATGATTTCGTTAGAACGGATATCGATAATGCAGCCGCCGCCGCCTCGATGCGATCGCCAACCTGCGGGAATATCGGTTTGGGAACAAGCAGTGACGTAAGCGGGTTCGCCATCTACCATTGCTAAACCGTTGAGGTGACAGCGATCTTCGGCGGCGAGGGAGGAGATAAACGGCGGTTGCCAGATGGGGCGAAAACTGTAGTCGCGATCGCGTGTTGCCAGACAACTAAATTGGGTGTTGACAAATACCCAGTTTTGCGATTTATCTACGATTAGGTCGTGAGTATTTATGTCACCAGTGGTGTAGCCGATGCGGGGAACGTAGAGTTTGTCGTACCCTAAATAATCGCCCACTTCCTCACGGCAAAGATTGTCAAATTGCCAGATTTGATAACAGGTACTCATCACGAGGCTTTCAGGGGTGGCAAATAGTCCCATCGGGCGATCGAATTCGCGATCGAACACTGACAACCTGCCATCGGGTTTCAATCCAATCAAGAATAACCGATTGGTTTGATAGGTGGTGAAGGCGAGGCTGATTTTCTGTGCAGCCAGCCATTGATTGAAGTGTGTTAAGGGGGTAATCTGAATCATAGAACTCATAAATTGACTTTATAGTTAAAGATTTTTGGCGTTGCTTAATCAGGGTATGAAAAAGAACCAGGCAAAAATCCAGAAGCTTTGTGGACAATGGTTTTTATGATTTGCATATTTAGCCGTTCATACCGTAAATCAGCAACGCTGATATAATTATCCCATTGCCTAGTTAGTATCCAGCTTTTATTTGACGAATTTGGCTATGACAGAAACACCAAAATTTTATATTATCAAACGTCCTGCCGGTAATTGCGAAATTTTGCCGTTGGCGCAGCCCTCGCAGAGGATCGCGCAACTCGAAGAACAAAACCCGAATATTATTGAAAAGTGGGGCCCTTACGATTCGGCAGAAGATGCCATCGCCCGTCGCGTCGGATTAATTCGTGCAGGCAAATGTCAACCAACCAAATTTTAGATTTTAGATTTTAGATTTTAGATTGAAGATAAGAAGGACTAAAATTCTGACTACAAACCAGGTTCGTAGTGAGGACTTTAGTCCTTCTTTACTGAAGTTTTTGTGACTAAAAACTACTTGGATTTAGCCGGTGCCACACTCGGTTTGGCCTGCGCCGCCGTCGGCTTAGCTGGCGCTGCATTCGGTTTCGACTCCGCCTTATTGTTCCCTGTTTTACCAGTAACTTGCTTTGTCAAAACTTCCATAGCTTTCGCGTACTGCGGATCTGCCGTCGTAGCAATTTTATCGCGATCGCGCCTCAATTCCTGTTTTTGAGCCTCGGTGAGTTCTACCTTAAAATCCGGTTCAATCCCGGCCTTGTTGATATCAGTGCCGTTGGGAGTAAAATACTTGGCAATTGTCACCGCCAAACCGGCACCATTTCCCACGCCGCGTACTGACTGAACTAAACCTTTACCAAAGGTCTTTGTTCCCACCAAAACCGCGCGTTTGTTGTCTTGCAAAGCACCGGATAGAATCTCGCTAGCACTTGCTGAACCGCCGTCTACCAGTATAACTAACGGTTTGTCTGTGATCGCTCCCTTATTTGCCGTTTGTTTATCAGCCTCACCGACTCGATCGACCGTCGAGACGATCGTACCTTCTTTGAGCCACATTCGAGCAATTTCAATACTTCCGTACAGCAACCCGCCGGGATTGGAACGCAAGTCTAAAATATAGCCCGTCACCTTTTTCTGTTCCAAATCCTTAATTGCCGATCGCATTTCCGATGCAGCATTGGCACTGAACTGATTTAAGCGAATATAGCCGACTTCTCCGATGGGAGTTTTCTGCACCGACTTCCGCACTGGATGAATTTCAATTTTAGCGCGTTTCAGTTTAAAGTCTAATTCCTTGTTTCCCCGCAAAATAGTCAGCGTCACCTCAGTATTCACCTGACCGCGAATCAAACTTACTGCTTGATTCGTATCCATGCCTTCTGTGCTCTTGCCGTCAATCTTAGTAATGATATCTTTTGCCAGAATACCAGCACTAAAAGCAGGGGTATCTTCGATCGGCGAAATCACCACCAACTTCTTAGTTTCCTCATCTTGAGTCAACTGAATCCCAACTCCTGTCAGTTCCCCAGAAGTTTCAACCTGCATATTTCTGAACTCTTGAGGGTCCATAAACCGCGTATAAGGATCATCCAGCTTCTTCAACATTTCCCGAATTGCTTTGTAAGCTTCGTCGTCGCTGGTATAAGTCCGGTTCAAATAATCATTTCGCACCGCTTTCCAGTCAACCTGGTTAAAAGTGCCATCAACATAACTTTTGTCAATAATCTGCCAAACTTCATCAACCAACTCTTTAGGGCTTCCCCGAAAAGAAGCCAGAGATTTAGAACTGCAACCAGTGTTCGCAAGAGTTACAGCAGTGAGTACCACCGCTGCTGCACTTAGAACAAGCCCTCGTTTTGTTATAACCATTTGTCTGACGCGCGGGACGAAAAGAGTTCAGAATAATTACGCTCAATCTAACACAGGCAAGGCCCGGTCGTAGTTGGCGTACATATATTATTCAACTTTGCCGAGTTCTGCGGTGTCAACTTAAGACTGAAACCCTCTATCTCCATGTTTGTATCAAAGTCTCGATCCCCCTAAATCCCCCTTAAGAAGCAGGGCTGTTTCATTCTCGGTAGGGGCAAACCCCCCGTGGTTGCCCCCATGTCCCAAACGCCTGTGAAATCGTCTGTGGGGGGGCGGGCACGGGGGCACCGCCCCTACAAAACCCTGGTTTTTCTGAGAATGAAACAGCCCTGCCTTAAAAAGGGGAGTAGGGGTTTACTTCGATCCCTCTTGTCCCCCCCTTAACAAGGACTTTGAGCGCTCTTGTCCCCCCCTTACTAAGGGGGGTTAGGGGGGATCTCCGGGTTTAAAAACACGCATTAGGGGCGATCGAGAGCAATTAAGGATCGACCCAGCGATCGTCCGATTTAATCAAGTCAATCAATTCTGCCACGCCTCGGTCTTCCGGCACCTTCTTAATTTCTTCCCGGCCCCGGTACAGCGAAATATAACCCGGTTGCTTCCCGACGTAGCCGTAATCAGCATCAGCCATTTCTCCGGGCCCATTGACAATACAGCCCATTACTGCTATGTCCAAACCGGTGAGATGCTTCGTAGCCTCTCTCACTTGGTGTAACACTTCCTCTAAATTAAACAAAGTGCGACCGCAGGAAGGACAAGCGACATACTCAACCATCGTTTTCCGCAGTCCCAAGGCTTGCAGAATGCTGTAGCAGACGGGAATCTCCTTTTCTGGGGCCTCTGTCAGCGAGACGCGGATAGTGTCGCCAATGCCGTCAGCTAACAAAGGTGCGAGGCCTGCGGTGGATTTGATGCGGCCGTATTCGCCGTCTCCTGCTTCCGTGACGCCCAAATGCAGCGGGTAATCCATGCCGAGTTCGTCCATCCGGTGCACCATCAAGCGGTAAGCAGCCACCATCACGGGCGCGCGGGAGGCTTTCAGGGAAATTACAATATTTCGGAAGTCGAGGGATTCACAAATTTTGATGAATTCCAGGGCCGATTCCACCATGCCTTCGGGCGTGTCGCCGTAGGTAAAAAGCATCCGTTCGGCGAGGGAACCGTGATTAACGCCGATTCGCAAAGCTTTGCCTTGGTCGCGCAGGGAAATTACCAGAGGTTCCAGGGTTTCGCGGATTTTTGCGCCAATTTCCGCGAATTCGCTTTCGGTGTATTCGCTTCTGTCGGCTTTCGGCTTCTCGAACACGTACAGTCCGGGATTGATTCTCACTTTGTCTACGTGTTTGGCGACTTCCAGGGCAATTTTCATGCCGTTGTGGTGGACATCGGCGACGAGGGGCACGGGTTGGTAGGTGGCGTGCAGTTTTTGCTTGATTTCGGCTAAAGCTTTGGCGTGGGCCATGCTGGGCACGGTGACGCGGACGATTTCGCAGCCAATCTCGTGCAAGCGCCGAATTCCGGCCACTGAACCGTCGATGTCGAGGGTGTCTTCGTTAATCATCGACTGAACTACGACGGGGTAGCCACCGCCGATGGTGACGCTACCGACTTTGACGGGCCGGGTTTTGCGGCGTTTGATGGTGGTGTCGAAGGTTGGTTGGGTGGTGGGGGTTTTAGTGGGGTTCGGCAGAGTTTGCATAACTGGTTGCTAGAGTTTTGTTACTAAGGTCTATAAAATTCTGTTTCCTATTTTTCAGGTTGCCATAGAAAGGGTCTGTTTGGACAAAGAGGTTTTGGGATTTAGGATTTGGGATAAAAATGCTCGCCTACCTCCCACTCACATGATGTAGGTTGGGTTCGTCGTGTTACGCAGGCATCACCGGGAACGCGAAGATAGGTTAATGAAGATTTTGGCTGCAATTTCTCGTTAGAATATAAGTTAGAATATGACAAAATTATATAAATACTTTGGAGTTTTCAGCAGTTATGCCAGATGAAACGATTAGGATTGTGACCAGCGATATTCCGGGCGAGTCGCCTCAAGTCGTTACTGCTGATGGTGGCAAAAGTCTGGGAATGGGGGGAGCACCTTTCTTGGATATGGAATCACCGTCAAAGTCTTCTAAAACGCCAAAAGTTCCCGATGCCACGGGTGAATTTAGAATTCATAATGTCAGTGTAGAGACATTAGAGCAAGAAATGGCTCATTTGCTGGCAGTTGTCGATCGACTCCTAATCCGCAGTGAAGAGAAGCGCGAGCGCAAGTCTAAGATGGAGTTAGATGAAATTGAGTTATCGGTGGAAATTAACGGTCAGGGGCAAATTAGCATCATCGGTAACGGGGCCGCAGCGGGAGGAAAAGGAGCGATAAAGCTCAAGTTTAAACGGGAACAATCAAAGTGAAATGGCGAAAAATTGGGCTGTTGTCATAGGTATTAATGAATACGAACACCTGCAACGTCCGCTGAAATATGCTAAGCGCGATGCAGAATTAATGCGGGATTTTCTCTGCAATGAGGCGGGATTTGAGAAAGTTTACCATTTCTCGGAAGACTCATCGGAAAAACAGTTGCTGCCTACTAGATCGAACGTGATGCGGTTGTTACACGTTATGTTTGAACAGCCTTTTATGAGTGCGGGAGATAACTTTTGGTTTTTCTTCAGCGGTCACGGGGTTCGTCAAAATGGGTGCGATTATTTGATGCCGACTGACGGTTTTCCCGAAGATATTGCAAATAGTAATATTTCAGTTAATTACATTATCCAACGCTTGCGACGCTGCGGTGCTGATAATATTGTTCTGATTCTGGATGCTTGCCGTGATGAGGGAAAGTCTGTTGAGGGGATTGGCCGTCAAACCGCTGAACAAGCGCGGCAAATGGGAGTCATCAGCATTGCTTCCTGTAGTCCGAATCAGATATCTTATGAAATTGAAGATTTACAACAAGGTGCTTTTACTTCTGCGTTACTAGAAGGATTGGGAACTCAAGGTCAATGTGCGACTGTTGAACGATTGAATCAATATTTAATCCATCGAGTACCCGAACTCAATCGCCAATGTGGGAAACCCAAGCAAACACCTCTCACTATTGCTGAACCTATTGAAAAATCTCACCTAATTCTTTTGCCAAAATACGCTACTTTAGCTGATGTGCTGACGCTAAAGTATGATGCTTCCCAAGCTGAAATCAACAAGAATCTAGATTTAGCAGAACAGTTGTGGATTCGGGTATTAGTTGCATCTCCTGGTGATACGGATGCGATTAAAGCAGTAAAAAGAATTGCTATTTCACAGACACAGCCAACAGCTATACCAGATCAACCGAGTTCGGAAAATCGTGCTAAAACCCAAAAATCCCCTCAACCTGCACCTCCTAATTCTACTCCTATTGAGTCGGATGTTCCCCTCAAGTCAGAACGCGGAGTAGACTACACTAAGTTGCGCGATTTACTGGCAACTCAAGAATGGCAAAAGGCCGATAAGGAAACGGTTAAAAAAATGCTGGAAGCAGCGGGGAAAACAGAGGAGACCTGCCTCAGAATGGAAGATATTGATCGATTTCCCTGTGAAGATTTACGCACCATTGACCGACTTTGGGTAAAATACAGTAATGGACGTTTCGGCTTTTCGGTGCAGAAGCGCATTTATCAAAGTCTGGGGGGAACCAGGGAATTTGATAGTAAAATATGGGAAGCTTTTGGCGATCGGGTGGGATGGCGTGTGAAAGGAGAATGGGGAAAAGATCTAAAATTCAACACAATAGCACCTGAAGCACACCTCCCGTTGTTGGGGGGTTGGGTTTGGTTGTGGGTGGGGGAGGTGTGGGGGCGGAGATGGTTAGGGTTGTTGGGGGGTGTGGTAAATGGTGGGGGAAGTGGTAAGGCAAGGGGGGGGTGGTGGGCATCTCTTCTCTCGCGTCGAGACTTGTAAAGTGTAACATCTAAGCGTTTCAGGATTTCGTGAAGATTTATAACAAAGGCTTGAAGCACGAAACCGCGCCACTTCTACGTTTCCGATACCTGGCACATTCGATTTACCAAATTACTAAAGAGTAGAAACTAGCTATTTTTTGATCGGCTGTAATAATAGCAGCTTGACTTCTTTTGGCAACTGCTACAACCACTCTATCTGCTGGATCTCGGTGTTCCCATTCTAATTTGACACTTTCTAGCCAAATGTCCTCATCAATTGGAACGATCCGAATAACATTAGACTTTTTTAAAGTAGCAATATAGTCATCAATACTTACTCCTAAATCTAACTTATGATTTTTGATCTTGATAGCTATTTCCCAGATGGCCGTTGATGGAACTAAACCATTTTTTTCTTGTTCCATCTGCTGACAAGCATCTTTTGCCGATTGAGAAAGTTTCTCTGGATCTAAACTCCACCAGATGAGAGCGCAGGTATCCAGGACAACTGTCATACTTCCTGCCATTCTTCAGTTGTTGGCGTAGTTAAATCTTCAAAATATTTTACTTTACCCCGCATATCCTTAAATAATTCTTCAGTTGAAAGAGACTTTTCATACTGAGAAATTATCACAAGTGGTTTAGTCCCATCCATCACTAAAATTTCTTCGCCTTCAAGCTCGACAAGTCGCAAAAATTCTAGTAATTGAGCTGTTAATTGACTTTTGTCTATGGTTTTCATAGGACAAGGATTGGTGTTGTGTTCAAACTACATTATATCTCAATACGGTTCACTGAGCAAAGGATGTCATTGCACTACGGGAAAGTAATCGCAGGGACTATGAGGCTTTTGAGTTAAAGGAGGTGCGGGGCGAGCAATGCTTTTTTTCCTGATTAACTTTTACCCAATCGTACCTCATCTTTATGAGAAAAGCTATACTTAATCTATGGTGAAAGCTTTAGAGGCGATTTATCTGCCAGATGCGAATCGATGGATTAATTGGATACAAAGGAGAAATTAACAATGCTATCTGTAGAAAAATGCCCAATTTGCGGCGGTGAAATAGTTGTCAAAGAAGTCGATAAACTTTTACGGGGCGGCAAGCATACTGCTATATTAAAAGTATCCGCTGAAGTTTGCCTAAGCTGTGGAGAACGGTTGTACTCTGTGGAAACAGTTAGGAAATTTGCCAAAATTAGACAGCAATTGCAGCGAGAAGAGACTCAAGAATTTCAAGCGATGGGGCAATCTTTTCGCGTTGGATAAGTTATACAATAAAAAAAATGAAAAACTTAACTCAATTAACCCAGCTTGAATTAGTGATGCTGGAATTAGTAGCTAAAGGTCAAGGAAAGTGGAGTTGGTACGAACTCGCGAATGCACTTTCCCGTCGAGATGTACCGCGAGAACCTGACATGATGGTTGTCTTAAAAAAACTGGCTGCTGATGGCTTGGTTCAGCGATATATAGAAACAGGTTCGCCTCGCGATAGATGGGAATTGACAACTGAGGGGACGATTTTGTTGACAGAGTTAACTGCTTCTGAACTGACTACTTTATGCAAATATGTTGAAGTTTAACTTAGAAACACAATTTGTAGTTTGCATTAACAATCAAGACTATCAAGCATCCTTGGAAGTGCGAAAAATCTACCAAATAATACCGGATAATCGCGCTGCGGAACATCAATTTATCCGAGTTATTGACGAATCCGGCGAAGATTATTTGTATCCAGTCGCATATTTCGTACCCATCGCATTGCCGAAAGCCGTAGAAGCAGTATTTGCATAGACAAAGGTTGTGTAGGGGCGGGTTCACCAACATCTATGTTTATAAACAGCAATCTCAATAAACCCGCCCCGCCCAATATTGTGTTACAATAAATAAACCTGAGTGTTAACATCGCAAATGTATGACAGCTAAAATACACATCAGCAAATTAGGTAATTCCTTGGCTTTGCCAATACCAGACTACATAGTAAAGTTTCTCAACCTTAAAGCCGAAGATTCAGTAATTTGCAGCATAGAAAATGGGAAACTGGTCATAGAGCCTGTAAATAATAAAATATCAAAGTATACCCTAGATGAATTATTGGCAGGCGAAATAGAATCTAGCGAAGAAGTCTCTTGGGGAAAACCAGAAGGAGAGGAAGTTTGGTAAACTATATCCCCGAACGAGGTCATTTTATTCGCCTCAATTTTGATCCTCAATCAGGACACGAACAAATGGGGACTAGGCCTGCACTGGTGGTGAGTCAAACTAAATTTAACCGAAAAATTGGGTTTGTGTTCGTCTGTCCCATTAGCAACACACAACGCAAAAATCCGTTTTATGTTCCCATTCCAGAAGGTGAAGCGATAACAGGTGTAATTATGACGGATCAACTCCGTTATGCAAGATTATCGCGCAAGGCAGGCAAGTTTTCTTAGTGAATGTCGATCGGATATAATTGAGGAAGTTTTGAGGCTAATTCAACCTATTTTGTTTGAGAATATGACGGTTGATGAATAGTTAATCAAATTATAAACTAGATTTGTAGTTGGCATTAAGCATCAAGAGTATCCAGAAATCTCTCTCGCGGATGATGCGATCGCCCCTCCTCCCCAGCAAAACTAAAAAATGTACTGGCAAATCCCTTCACAGACCCAGGCTCAGCAGTTAAATAATCTGAGGTTTTCCATTGGACGATCGCACAAACTCACCCGCCACCGCTGTTAACAACCGCCGACCTCTAATTATCGCAGGAATTCTCCTCGGTATCGGTCAAGCAGGCTTTTTTGACGGCATTGTGCTGCACCAACTCCTCCAGTGGCACCATATGTTTAGCAGCGTTAAAACCGATGCTACCGTTGCCGGTCTAGAATTAAATACCCTCGGAGATGGATTGTTTCACGCTGCGGATTGGTTGGTAACACTAGCGGGAATCTTCTGTTTGTGGAGTGCTGTGAAGCGCAAAGATGTTCCTTTGTCAACTCAAACTTTTTTCGGTTCAATATTAATTGGTGCTGGATTGTTTGACTTTGTTGAAGGCATTGTTGACCATCAAATTTTGGGAATCCACCACGTCAAACCCGGTATCAACGAGTTAGCTTGGGATTTAGGATTTCTCATTCTCGGTCTTATTTTAGCGCTGTTAGGTTGGATGCTGGTACAGAGGGAAGTTCCCGCAGATACTAAAGTTTAAATGAATGGAAGATTGGGAATTATACCAAATCCGGGTTTAAAATCCCCGATGAGACTCGACCGTTTCAACCGTTGAGTCTCTTTTTAACTCATCAGTTCATCCCGCCGACTCCAACCACGCAATCAAATCCTCTTGACTCCTAAAATCCAACAAAGCTTCTCCCAAATCATCTAACTGTTCCCCAGATAATCCCTGGATGCGAGTTTGAACTTCCAGTGTCACCTCACCCACCCGCCGCACTATCTGACGCATAATTAATCCTATTTCCCCTTCAATTTTACCCCTTTCGATTCCTTGTTCGATTCCCTGTTCGATTCCTTGTTGTATTCCCTGTTCAATTCCTTGTTGTATACCAATTTCTATCCCTTTCATCACAGACCCGATTTGGTCTTGGATAAACATTTCTCGTTTGTCTACATCATTCAATTCGTCTAGTGTCAAATTTGCTCGGTTGGCAATTCCCAGCGCGGTATTAATCTCTTCAATAGACCCCAATGTATCTGGTACTGCTTCCAAAGAGGGCGCGTTTTTCATAAAGTAGAGCCATTTTTCCGGCAGAGTTTCGAGTTGGTTCAATTCTTTTTTGAATTTCGGTAACTCGACAAACACTAACTTTAACTCGCAGTTGGGATAGACGAATTTTTCTTCGGTTTCTGTGAATTCAAAGTTAGAGATTAGTTTTTCGGTGTTTTCAAATAAGATAAAGTCGGTAATGGTTAAAGCAATGACCGGATTTAATTTTAAATAACCTTCTCCAGCTTTTAGTTGAGTAGAATAGGTTTTGGCTGCATTGTAGACTACCCGTTTTTCAAAGGCGGCGACGTTGAGTACCTGCATTTCCACAATCACGGTTTTGTTGCCGGTAATCTTGGCTTTGACATCCAGGTAAGTGTCTTTCAATCCTGTAACGCTGCCGGCTGAATAAGGGTCAATGATTTCTATTTCTTGGATTGTTGGTTCTCCGTTATACAGCATTGCATTTAGGAAGCTGATTAAAATTTCTGGATGTTCGGAAGAAGCGAATATTTTTTTGAATGCAAAGTCTGTTTTGGGGCTGATGAAACGCATATATTTTAGAGGATTTTTTTTACCGCAGAGGGCGCAGAGGACGCAGAGGAAGAGAAAAGAGAGGAAGATGGATATTGGCCAATATTGGAAGGGTTGGGTTTTGTTGTCTCAACCCAACCTGTTATCTGAATGCTTTTATCAGCCTGTGGCTTCAGTAGTAGTTGCAGGTGACATAACTAGCTTTCCAGTTATATCCATCGTCGCAAGCTTCAGCACTTCATTAAAAGCTAAACCCCGAATTTTGAGTTCCCACCGAATGCCTTTTGCTTTCATTCGCTTGGCTTTCCGCATATCGACATCAGCAGCTTTTTGATGCAATAGCAAATACTTCATTGCTGCTGTAGCTTCTACTTTTGTGGGAAATGCAATATAGGTGATAAATCCGCCGTCCCAGTGATTGGCGTTGCGGACGCTGCTGATAGTCGCAACTCTCGGACTAAAGCGGTTCCAGTAAAAGTCGCTGTAGCCGATCGACTGTGTATTGACTTGGAGTTTGTTTGCCATTTGACTTAACTCCTATAACCTTGTGCGCGGGGTTAACAGCAGGGCTTTGATTCTGCTATTTATATTATAGCATTGGGAAGTGGGAATTGGGAGCGAATGCTGGCTCTTGTTTTACTTCTCTGACTGCTTCTGTGAAGTCGGGAAAGTAAAATCTCCCCAATATCTTTAGTTCTTTTTTGTCTCGAATACAACGGCCTCAAAAAGCTCTACAAGCTTTAAGTCTGAATAAACCGATAAATACAAATACTTTTCCAGTTTCGACCGATTTCTAGGTAAAAATAAACCTAAGCCTGATAAGTTTTTATACTTAGACCTAATTCTTGAGTCCAGTAATTCCCCATGCTGTTGCACTCTCTGAAGGAGAAAATCATTTAAAAATAACAATAAATCCTTACAAGCTGACGGACTTGCGCCTGATAATTGGGTAAGTTTTTGTAAAAAAATTGCGAAATCAACAAAGGTTTCTCCAGAGCTATGATAAACTACTACAGTATTGTTATTGGAAAAATTGACTTCAGGCCCTAAAATTGAGGAGATAAAAAGTTTTACAGGCACAATATCTGCTTGCAAAATAGAATCAATCACAACATTAACTTTTTCAGGCAAGTAGCGGAAATAATGATTGTTAGTTAATGTCAAACTATGGTACATATTAGGCGGTTCATAATCCATAATCTTTTTAGCTAGCTGGGAACCATCAATGTCTGGATAATCGCTCAAATAACTTAACGATTGCTCATAATAGTAATTGGGCGCTCCCAGTTGGAGTTGAGATGAAAGCGTATACTTAGCAGTATTTTGGAAGGTATGGTGTACTTCAATATTTCCTTTGTTACAATTTTGAAAAAATAATAATTCTAGATTTCCCTTTACAGATTGGTTAAAATTAAATATAACTTGATTGATTTTTTGAAGATTCATCCATCTAATTTCTGAAATATAAGGGGAGGTAGGATGTTCGTCGGGGCTGATTTCCATAAGCGTTCCACTATGACCTAAAAACACAATAGCCCAGCGTTTGGCTTGAAATTGAGATTGTGCCCAAGTCAGATACTCACTCAAGACTTCTGGGCTACTACTATCTGCTGTTTCTAAGTATTGCGTATCAACTTTACCTGGGCTAATGATGCTTCTAGAAACTTGTGCTGCTCCACTAAAGTCTGATTGTACTACGACCAAAACCTTGTCATTTTTTACACCTTTACTTAGCATTTGAATAATTGGTTGTCCGAATATTGAGAGATTATTGTCATAGGGCATCCAGTATAGTAATATCCAGTCATAATGATTTTTGACCGTACTTCCAAGCATATATTGGTCTCCCGAGTAATATATTGTCTCTATTAAAGAACTAATACTTACTGTTATCAATTTGATGGCTTTTCTTCTTTTCACGTTCTCTGCTCGTGGTTGAGGATCGTCAGCTTTTTGGAGACTGTATTTTTGGCTAACTAAAACCTCAATTCATATTCAGCAGTGACGCGATTGTCTCCTTGAAAATTACTGGAACTTCTGAGTAAGAGTTTATCGCTCAATCGATAGCGCACAGTAAATTCTGTCGGTTGATTTGCTGACAAAACTCGAATGATTGAGGCTGAAATATTGCGCGTGATGTCAAACCCAACTTCTAAACCTAAACCGAGAGAACCCGCACCAGAACTGGAACTAGCAGTTTGTGCTTCGTTACCTCTAATCCGAGTGGGAAATAAGCGAAATTCGCTCAATCCTGTGGCGTTGGTAATAGCAGATTGAAGGTTGTTCAATAAACCCGCACCGGCTAAATTTGCGATCGCCAGTGTACTATCTCCCTGTCCCAAAGTCTGCACGAAACTGCCGCCCAATAGGGCTACAATCTCTGTTTCCGATCGACTCGGAGAACTCCTTAACTCCAGACTTTCCGCCAACTGAGAAGCCCTTCCCTGCACTAACGCTTGAACTCGGACACTCCGCACATTGCCGAAACTTGTCGGTTCGTCTGCTATTTCAGAGGCTACAGATGCGCCGGGAGTGCGGAACCGCGTTACCTCCTGCACCGAAGTTGCTAATCTCACATCCAGCGTCGGATCGAGTCCTTGTGTTGGTATAAAGGTAGCAGTCTGCGCGTATCCTCGATCGAGTCTAAACTGCGTTGTAAACAAATTCACCGACCCGGAAGTCAACCGAATCGTACCCTCCGGGCGAAGGTCATCTAAAGTTCCATTCACCGTCAAGCCCCCAGTCGCCTGAAAACTCAATATCGGCGCACTCGTTACCCGAATTCCCCGGCCCAAATTCAGCCGCAAATCGTTCAATCCAACTTCAAAGGAAGGGGAAGGGGAAGGGGAAGGGGAAGTCGCAGCAGAAGGGGAATCAGAAACCTCAGTCGCAGGGGAAGCAGAAGATGTGGAATCAGAATCAGAAGCAGAAGAGGAAGAAGCTAACTCAGTTCTGCCGCCGCCGGGACTTCGGAGAAATACTTCACCGTTGTACAGTTCAATATTACCGCTCAACTGCGGACGCCTAGCCGTGCCCCTTGCCTGCACTTGACCGACTACGCCGCCACTGTACAATCCTCTGAGGTTCACTGCCAACTTGTCTAAATTTACAGCCAAAGGATTATCCGCATCGACATCGCCCTCCGCAAACGGCACAGACAACGGAATCACGCCCTGGGCGACAACTTCTCCCTGACTCAACTGTCCCCGAATTCCTTCTACCCGAATACGATCGCCCTCAAAGCGCACCGTCCCAGTTAGCCCTGTCAGCGGTTCTGGGAAGGCTTGCGCGCGGACGGTTGCATTTTCAAAATTCGCAATTCCTTGCGCTACAGGATCTTGCAGCGTCCCTCCCACGCGAATTTGCACCTGTCCCTGGCCGCTGACCCACGCAACTTGCGGAGTCAATACATTAATAATTGCCAAACCTTCATTTTGCAAATTCGCCCTCAAATCGATTTGATCGCTGTCAGGTTTCACGGCTGCAAACGGCAACTCAAAAGGCAAACTTCCTTGCACCTCAATCGGTTCGGTTTGAGTTACCAAAGCGCTGCCGCCAAAATTCAGGCGGGCATTGCTATAACTGAAACTGCCGTCGGCTTGTTTAATCGGTTCTCCGTTTAGCGTGCCCTCAAGCAAACTCAATTCTCCGGTGGCTTGCGGGTTTTCCAAACTGCCGGCTAAATTCGCCCGCAAATTCAAATTTCCTGTGACATCCACAAAAGGCAATTCCACCAGTTTGGCTAACTCTTCCACCGGCACATTTTCTACCCGCAACTGCCCGGATTGAGCTTTTTGGCCGAGTTGTCCAGAAAAGCCGATCGCACTTTTTCCCGATCGAATTTCCAAAGGCAAAACAGTTAAGATTCCGTCCTGAAAACTGCCTTCAAGGCTGAACGTTTCAGCAACATATTCTCCCCACTGCCAGTTATCACCTTTCACGTTAAATTGAGCTTGCACACCCGTTTGCAAAGAACCGGCGACAGCAATTTCCGCCCCAAAAGTGCCCTGCAATTGGGATAAAGGAGGCAATTTTTCTGATGCTTCCACTGCTTGCTGCTGCTGCAAAAGTATTTCAATTTCTGCCAAACGGCGCAACTGTTCGATTAGCGGCGCTTCGGGTTCTCCCACTGCTACAGTTTGCACGTCGCCACTGTCACCGTAAACGGGAGGTTTTATACCTCTAGCCAAGTCCCCTAAATTGAAATATTGCAAAGCGGTTAAAACCTGCTGCAAATTGCCTTGCTGGACGTTAACTTTTCCGGCAAATTGCGGATTTGCGCCTGTTTGAACATTGCCGGAAATTAAGTATTGACCGCTGCCTTGGCGGAATATGCCATTTGTGAGAGTGGCGCTGCCGTTAGCGTAACTGAATTCGGCTTGGAAACTGTCACCTTTAATGTAGCCGATCGCCGGTTGGGCGATCGCAATTTGTCCGCTTGCTTGCAAAGTCGCCGGATTTAACGGCATCTTCCAACCGGGCACATTTACTTGTCCCGAAACCGTACCAGTTATCGGCCCCAAACCGGCCTCTTTACCGGGTGATAGATTCAAAGCAGCGAGGGGAAAATCGCTTAAATTAACTCGCAAAGTTTCTCCCTCGGTTTGGCCGCTAGCCACAGATTCCCCGCGTTGAAGTAAGAAAGATGTCGGCAGAAAAGATTGATTTAAAGCTACTTGAATTTTGTCGCTGGCGCCGGCCAAACGCAAATCTACACTTTTCCCAGCATCCGCATTCACACTCCCCGCCAGTACCGGATCAAAAGCGATTTGATTTACTGCTAAATCCCGCACTTCCACGTCGCCAACTAAGCTGAGGGCGCTGAGGGTTCCGGTGAGGCTGCCGGTAAAATCTACATTGCCGCGCAGGGGAAGATTATTCTCTGAAGGATTTTTGAGACCAATTGGTCTCAAAAATGCTAGTTGTTCTGCTGGTAAAGCTTCCAGATTAAAGTTGGCAAGTTTGACATCCAAATCTAAGTTGGAAATTGAGGGCACTCGTTTACCTTCGAGTTCGACGTTAACAAAGCCGTTTGCTGTCAAACCGGGAGTTGTGGCGTTCTCAATTTCCACCCGTTTGCCGTCCCAATTAAATACTGCCTCAAAAGGTTGTTTCAAAAACGGCAATTCCGAGATGCGGAAACTGCCACCGGCGCGAACATTTTGTAGGGGCGGTGCCCCCGTGCCCGCCGCAATCGGGCCGGATAAATTGATATTGCCGTTAAACAGTCCTGCAAGCTGGGGGAGATTTTGGGCACCAGATACTACATCTCCGGTTTGCAAGCTTTGTCGCTGCGACTCAAAGGCTTGCTGGAAGCGACTTAGAGCAATTTGCTCGCCCTGTATTGACGCGCGCCAATTCCCCGATGCGGCGCGGCCTTTAGCATTGACAATTCCTCCGCCGTTGGCGAGTCGAATTTGTCCGTCGCCGTTGGCGGTGATGCCCTTGGCGGTTAGATTATCTACTGTTCCCAAAATGCGGACTTGGCCGTCGAGGGTTCCGTTAATTTCTGGCGGTAAATCCGCTGTCAGCAAACCTGTTTGTTTGAGGGTTTGTTCTAAATTACTGACGGCAATTCCGTTGGTTTCCAGCAATGCTTGCAAGTTGCCGTTTTCCAATTTTGCCGTAGTATCGATCGCCCCGAGTCGATCGACCAAAATCACTCCTTCTCCGCTAGCACTAATTCCCTTAGCTGTCAAGTTATCCAAACTACCCGCTGCTTGGAATTCGCCATTAACTCGGCCGTCAATCGATTTTAGATTTTGGATTTTGGATTTTAGATTGTTGATGTTGGCAGTTTGCTGACTTCCGGGATTAAATGCTGAAGCTACATCTAAAATAGGTATTCCCAAATCTAGTGCTAAGCGGCTGAGAATAACTCGATCGGCATCGGCGAAAGCTTGCCAGCGTCTGTCTTCTAATTTACCTCTAAAAGCAACAGCACCGTCGGCAATATTGAGTTGGCCGCTGCTGTTGACAGAAATATCGGCGGCGGTTGAATTATCAAGATTGCCGCTGGCTTGAATTTGATTGGATATTTGTCCGTCAATCGATTTTAGATTTTGGATTTTGGATTTTAGATTGTTGATATTGGCGACTGTTTGGGGATTGTCAGCAGTGAAAGCTAAGCCAACATCTAAAATCGGCAATCCTAAATCTACCAAGCGGCTGATGGAAGTGCGATCGGTTTCTGCTGTTCCCTGCCAGTTTCCGGCTACCAATTCTCCTTTAAAAATAACATCACTGCCGGCAAGATTGAGTCTGCCGCTGCCGATGGCATTGATGCTGCTAGCCGTCAAATTGTCAAGACTTCCCGATGCTGTAATTTGACTCGATAGCAGTCCGTCAATCGATTTTAGATTTTGGATTTTGGATTTGAGATTGTTGAGATTGGCTGATTGCTGATTTTCGGGATTGAATGCTGAAGCCACATCTAAAATCGGCAGTGTCAAATCTACCAAGCGACTGATGGAAGTGCGATCGGTTTCTGCTGTTGCTTGCCAGTTTCCCGCTACCAATTCTCCGTTTAAATTCACATTGCTGTCGGCAAAATTGAGCCTACCGTTGCCAGTAACATTGATTCCGCCCGCAGTCAAATCGTCAACCTTTCCCGCAACTTGAAATTCACCTGCTAGCTGTCCGCCTAACGATTTTATATTTTCGATTTTGGATTTTAGATTGTCTAGATTTGCGGTCGTTTCCCGTGTTAAAAACGGCAAGCCAATATCAATCAATTGATTGACAGCTACTTTTTCTGTGTTGCCAAAAACTTGCCAACGACCAGATTCTAGTTCGCCATTAACATCAACAATACTGTCAGCAATATTCAGCGTTCCTTTGCCCGTCGCAGCGATCGCATTTAAACTCAAATCGTCCAGAGTTCCTGCTGCTTCGACGGTTCCGCTGAACAAACCCGCTAGTTCAGGAGGCAAATTAAGGTCTGGCAGGGCTTGCTGCAAAATGTTGAGATCCACGCGATCGCCCTCGATCATAGCTTGCCATTGACGGTCTTTTAGCGCAGCATCCACGTTAACAGAAGCGTCGCCAATTTTCACAACCGTATTTTGCAAATCCGCCGAATTTCCTCCGGCTCGAATTTCGCCCGCAGCGGGGAAAGTCCCTTGCGGTGCTTGCCATTGAACTCTAGCTTGAATGTTGTCTAACGGGCCGAAAATTTGAGCTTTTGCGGACACACTGCCAATTGTAACAGTACCAGGAATCGGGAGAGCGTAAACTTGGGCGAGATTATCTGCGGGCAAGTTTTCAGCTTGCAAGTCAAACACCAAACCAGATGGAGAATTCTTACTTTTTAAAGCAATATCAACTTGACCTTTGCCGCCAAGTTTACCCCCCGCCGCCGGCACTACCAAAATATCGCTCAAAGTCAAAGCTAAAGAGGAAAAAGGGCGAATAGAAGATTTAGGATTGGGATTTGGGGTTTGAGCCATTCTCCCGCGTTCCAATTTGAAATTAGTGCTAATATTGTTTAATTGCAGTCGATCGACCGTAGCAGGTTTTGTCGAGGCGATCGTACCTGTGAGCACCGGCAGATCAACGGTTCCAGTTAGCTTGGCATCCGCCTTCACCTCCCCGGCAAAAGCAACGGGCAATACTACTTTCTTTCCTAACTCTGTCTCCACCGCACTGACAACACTTGCAAAAGCGACTGGTTGCACGCTAGTTGTCAGATTGAAGCTAGCGTTCTCCAAATTAAAATTAGTTCCAGTTGCAACTGTTCCTGCTATTCTCAGCGGAATTAGACCGTAATTAGCCGCCAGACTATCGACAATAAAATTAGTTCCCTGAAACCGCAACTGACCGCTGCTATTTTGTATGATTTGTTTCAGTGGAGCAATACTCGCTTGCACTCCTCCAAAACTAGCCGTTCCGGTAATTCCCGATACTTTATTCTCTCGCACTTGCACGGTCAAATTGCCATTAGCAAGACCTCTTTGTAAAGAAATGCTGGAAAGTCTTAGCAAGCGAGCGAGGTCGGGCAAAGGCAAATTTTGACCTTGTAACTGCAGGTTAGTTAGAGCTGCAGGTAACATAGAATCAGCTTTAAGTATAAAATTATCGCTGTTAGTAAACTGACCGTTTACTTCGTATAGAACGCGCTGATTTTGGTCGCGAAATAGAGCACTGCCATTTTTCAGATTTACAGAAATAGGAGCCGAAGTTGTCTGTCCGAGTGCGGGACGCGGCACCAAAACTGCGGCGGCATTTTCAGCTCTAATTGCTTCAACTTCAGTTTTAAATAAACCCGGAGATTTCCGCTCTGCTGTGGGAAGATTAACCCAGCGGCCTTTAGCATCCTGTTCGATATAAGCGTTGGGTTTAACTAAGGTAATATCTAATTTGAGAGTGCGGGTGAACAGCAGTTGCAAAACCGAAAACTGCACTTTAACTGCTTCTGTAGAAACGTTATCGGGATCGGTAGGAGTTGCAGGTAAAGTCGATCGGCCAAACCGCAAACTTGTCAGAGAAAATCCCTCCAAACGTCCGAGTTGCACGGGCCGCTTCAGCAACTGACTGACTTCAGTTTCCACCAAAGGAGCTAACTTTTCCCGCACCCACTGGTATCCTACCGCCGCGCCAACCAAGGCGAGAATGCCCAATCCCGTACCGCTAAGCAGCAGCAGACGCCACCAGCGGCGGTGGGGACGGGGTGCGAGTTGATTTTTGTTATCGTCCGAGTTAGTCATGGGTGTTTCTCAGAAATCAGAGAATTCAGGAATTAAGGGAATCAGCCGATTTTAGACAGGTATAATTTCTGCGATCCGCCAGCGTGGCTTCTGCCTTTGGTAGACTCACAAGTGAGATCGGAAGTGCCGATCGGGCGTAAGCGTTGCCCGCCCCTACGGGGGCTACGCCAACGCAGAGGATCGAATTTCAAGATTCACGTCCCACTCCGGGGCAGAGTCCAATAACCTTTACTAAACTTAATCAAAACACGCAACACCACCTAATACCAAGTCCTCCAACTCCCCTAAATCCTCTCGATCCCGCTAGTGCAGGCTCGGTGGTCAATCTAAAATCTAAAATCTAAAATCTAAAATCTAAACACGTCCCCCTCCAGGGTAGACTCCAGAAACCTTTACCGAACTTAATCAAAACACGCAACACCACCTAAAACCGACAGTCAATCTAAAATCTAAAATCTAAAATCTAAAATCGCACGATCGCTCCTAAGATAAAAAAACGGTGGTTAAGAAGGTCTTTAAAACTTATGCGAGTGTTCGTCTTACTCTTCAATGCCCGCACCGAGAATGAGGGAATTCATACCATTCAACTCGGCGATCGCAACAAAGTTCTGATGTTTGAGTCAGAAGACGACGCCACCCGCTTTGGCGTGATGTTGGAAGCTCAGGATTTCCCAGAGCCCACTGTCGAGGCGATCGACGATGAGGAAATTAAGGAGTTCTGCGATAGTGTTGATTATGATTGGGAACTGGTGCCGGCGGGCGCGCTGGCGATCCCGCCAGAAGACAATGTAACACAGACTCAGTGGCAGCCGGAGCAGGAGCCGGAGTCGGAGCCGGATTCTGACGTTTCCCAAAACGAACTGGATTCTATTCGCCGCCGACTCGAAGGACTTTTGTAATAAGAAGGAAGTTCGGCAACGGATTCGCTTTCTTCGGATGTAACGGATGGATGTTGAGGTTCGAGGGAAAAAGGAAGAAAGAAGAGGGAAGAAGGATAAATTTGATATCTTCCAGCGCGATCAATCAAGGGCTCCATTTGTAGATACAGGGTTCCAGGCTGAACCTGTGACTCTGTATGTCTCCGGACTTCGCTTGAATGCCGACAACTGACAATTAACAACTGAGAAAAAATGAAGAATTTGGAAGAACGGGGGCATCTGCTGACGGAACAGGTGAATGCCAACAGCGAGAATTTAGACCAACTCAGTTCGATCGAATTAGTGGACTTGTTCAACCGGGAAGACGCCCAAACCTTAAGCGCGATCGCCCGCGCCCGCGAACAGTTAGCCCATGCGATCGACATTGCAGCCGAGTCTCTACGTCAAGGAGGCCGCCTGTTTTACGTCGGTGCGGGTACTTCCGGGCGTTTGGGGGTGCTGGATGCGGCCGAGTGTCCCCCCACCTTCTGCACGCCGCCAGAACTCGTACAGGGCATAATTGCCGGGGGTGCGGGGGCTTTGGTGCGGAGTTCGGAGGATTTGGAGGATCGGGCTGAGGATGGGGCTGAGGCGATCGCCCACCGTCACATTACCAACTTAGATGTAGTTGTCGGGATTACGGCTGGGGGTACGACGCCGTTTGTCGCGGGCGCTTTGCAGGCGGCACGCCAGCGGGGGGCGAAAACTGTGTTTATGGCCTGCGTACCCGTCGAACAAGTGAATTTTGAGGCTGATGTTGATATTCGGTTGTTGGTTGGCCCGGAGGTAGTGGCGGGATCGACGCGCTTGAAAGCCGGTACAGTCACAAAAATGGCTTTAAATATCATTTCGACTGGGGTAATGGTGAAGCTGGGGAAGGTTTACGGCAATCGGATGGTTGATGTGGCGGTTACTAATAAGAAATTGCGCGATCGGGCTGTGCGGATGTTGCAAGATTTGACTGATTTGAACCGGGATGAGGCGGGTTTTCTGCTCGAAAAAAGTGGCAAGTCTGTAAAATTAGCTTTGATGATGCACTGGACTAATTTGGAGAAGGAAGAGTGCGATCGCATTTTGGGGGAGTTTCAAGGGAATTTGCGATCGGCAGTAGCATCAATTAGTCAGTAGTCAGCAGTCAGCAGTCAACAGTCATTAGTCATTAACAACTGCCAACTGCCAACTGTCAACTTTCAACTGTCATTTGCGATATCGATGCAAAAAATTGTGAAATCTCTTCAGTGGATCTGATGTGATAAACACTTTTGGTATTTTGGGCGCGATCGACATACTCGCGATATCTGGGAGTCAAATACTTGTGACACAACCAAAGAACGCGGTAACTATTAATTGAACTCTTCAAGATCGGACTCTTGTCAGGCCAGCCTTCTGGTAGCCTAAAGCTACCTGTAATCAGCCGTTTAGTCACCCACCAGAAATGCACGTATAGGGGCAGATCGACAAAAACCAGACTATCCGCCTCGTTGAGTCGAAGCCAGACGGTTTCCATACAACCAAAACCGTCTATAATCCATCGGTCAGTAGCCAAAATTTTCTCATGGATACGCTTATATTCTTCGTTTGGAACCTCAGCGCCCCCAGATTTATATTGAATCTTATCCAAGGGGTAAAGTGGCAAACCAGTGATTTCTGATAATCTCTTGCTGAGAGTTGATTTACCGCCTCCAGCGTTGCCAAACACCGCTACTTTTTTCATAGTTATCCCTCTTATGAATGATGCAGTTTGTAGCAATACTTGATATTATTACTATAATAATCAATCTATCAAAATAGCCCCCTTGATTATCCTCTCCAAATTCAACGTAAAGCGCTCTTGTTTTTAGATTCCCGACTTCTTGGAGGAGTCGGGAATCTGGATATGATGTTTTTTAGGCGTTGACAAAAACAGAAGATGTAAGCTGACTTTCACTTACACCCTGCACGATGCCCAGATAACTGGTACCCGACTTAATCGCCGTAGATGCGACGCTTGCACCTCCATCCAACTGCAAACTCACAGCTTCAAAAGTCAAGTTTGCAAATCCGATACCGTCAGTCAAACCAATTTTATCCCCAGCCCCAAAATCGACGATCACATCCGCCCCAATTAAAGTAGCCGAAGCAGACAAACCTCCGGCTAAAATAAACGTATCATTTCCGCCGCCGCCCGTCAGCATATCTTGCCCGCGATCGCCCGCCAACAACTCGTCGCCGTTACCGCCAATCAAGACATCATCTTCTTTTCCGCCACGGATAGTATTGTTACCGTCAGATCCAATTAGTCGATCGTTATCATTGTTGCCGCTGATAAAATCATTGCCAACACCGCCATCAATTAAATCGGATTCTTTGCCGCCGGATAAGCTGTCATTGCCTCCTGCGCCATTAATTGTATCCGCACCTTGCATTCCATTAATGCTATCAACACCTTCTCCCCCGGTGATATTATCTTTGCCGGAAAGGGCAAAAATTGGCAATCCCGCAGCATTTGCTGGTATTTGAGTATCGGCACTATCTGATAGGAAATAATTGCCGCCACTGGCTGTATTTTTGGGTGCTTGTGTCGGGCTGCCGTCCCCTGTAGCATTGGGTATTGGCGAAGTAATAGATATAGTGTTGGGTGTGGGAGTAGGTGTGGGAGTAGGTGTGGGAGTAGGTGCGGGATTGACACTACCGTCAAGAGAAGTCGCAAAAACTTGCGTCCAATAGTGATTCCAATTTTCTGTGCCAGTATCATCGGCTAAGAAATAGTAACCGATGCCAATTTCTTTGAGATTCGGGTTAAGAATGTTAGCCCGGTGGCCGCTGCTGTTCATCCACGATGATACAACTTGTTCGGGTGTAGAAGAACCCGCAGCAATGTTTTCTGCGGCCGCTGAGAATTGATAGCCCGTTGCAGAAATCCGACTTCCTAATGACGAACCATCTTTTCCGGTATGGGAAAAGAAGTCTTGCAGTGCCATGTTTTGGCTGTGATTTCCCGCCGCATTTAGTAACTGAGTATTTAAGGTTAGCGGGGACAAACCTAATTTGCTGCGTTCGATGTTGGTAAGTTCTAAAACTCTGTTAATAAAGTTTTGATTGGTGGTTGAAGTTGGTGCAACTTGAGAGACCGATCGCTCTCCTATTAAAATGTCAGAGGACTGATAACCGGAATTTTGTAGTTGTTCAAGCATGGGGACGTTCAAGAGTTTTAAGAGTTTTTTTTGCTGGTAGATGACTTACCCTCTTAACGATAGTTTCCCCGATCGCTAGCTGGCCCGGCACAATTGAATAATTGTGTTAATCCCTGCCGCTGCTGTATTTATTTTGATTATAGCTGTTCTCAAAGTGGGGATGTCAAGAGGCTGGCTCTGATTGGAAAAGGGAAGAGTACGCTCGATTTGAAGGAGAGTTTCACAAGAATTTGCGATCGCCCGTGGCATCAATACAATTTTAGATTTGAGATTTTAGATTTGAGATTTTTCCTGATTAGTATGGTTTACGCGGCGCACCCAGCCCGCTGGCTTGCTGGCTAGAAACCCGGTTTCTACGATTTTTGCAGAGAGGAACGACAAATATAGGAAGAAACCGGGTTTCTGAATTCTGTGTGCGATCGCAAACTAAGTTTTTAGTAGAATCCTCACAAAAAATTCTAAATTAATTCACAATTCACAACCGCGCAGGGTTGTTCCGGATCGCAAAAGCAATCTCAAGATTTCAAACTATTTTCTTGTCCGACTTTAGCCTCCTGAGCAACTTGATCAACCTCATCTTTGGCGAGAATTTCCAAAGCTGTCTGTGCTTCTGCACCGCCCAACCGCCCCAAAGCTTGGGCGACTCTGTAACGGATTTGCCAATCTGCATTGGAAGCGTAGGGAAGCAGCAGCGGCAGCGCCCGTTTATCTCCCAATTCACCTAATGCACTAATGGCAATGGTTTGGATTAATTCGTTTTCAGAAGTCAGGGCATTTTCTAACATCGGAAAGGCTTTGGGATCTCCCATCTCTCCCAAAGCCGCGACGATGCTTAGTTGCACCAGCCATTCAGAGGTACTGCTATAAACTTGCTGCAAATCTTCTAAAGCATCGGTTAATTTCAATGCGCCCAAAGCATCGGCTGCTGCTGCTTGCACGTCGGGTTCGGGGTCGTTGTTCAGGCTGTTTCGCAGTACCTCTAAAGCGTTCGGTAGATTCTGCGTGCCGAGGGTTGATAATTGGCTGACTGCTGCGTAGCGAACCCGGACGTTATTATCGCCGATCGCAATTTGAATTAGTTTATAGGCGATCGCGGGTTCTAGTTGCCGCAGTTGGTTGACTGCTCGCAGTCTTTCGCCAAAATCCTCGGAATTCAGCAATTGTTCGACAGACTCAGGGGTAATGCTCATCGGATTTTAGATTTTAGATTTTAGATTTTAGATTTGGTAATTGGTAATTGCCAAAAGCAAGCGAGATTTAAGGAGTGATCGACTCATTTTCTGATACACTCCTGGAACTGCAACAGTTAATTTAAGATTCGGCAGCCATCGAGCGAATAATATCTCCCCTAGTGAGGATGCCGATTACTTTGCCAGCCGAATCGACCACCGGCAATCGGTGGATACTGCGATCGTGCATCAGTTTGGCAGCTTCTTGGACAGATTTGTCGGGCCCGATGGTAACTGGCTCTGTACTCATGGCTTCTCCTACTGTTTGTCCTAAAGCCTTGTGGAGTTCTCGCTCGTAACGAGAGGGATTTTCCAAATAAATTACGCTGTCGAGCACCATTATGTAAGCGGGGGGAGTTACGCCGGTTTCCCGCCACATCAAGTCGGTTTCGGAGATGACTCCTACCAACAAGTCATTCTCATCTACGACGGGAAGACCGCTAATGCGTCGTTCGGCTAAAATTTTAATCGCTTCGTTCAAGGGCATTTCGGGTCGCGCCAAAATCGGCTCGCGGCTCATTACATCGGCTACTGTTTTTGGCATGATTAGGGGTTGATTGAGTTGTTGCTCTAAATCGATCATATAGGGAAAGGGCGGCACAGACTGAAGAAAGGCAGCTCTGCTGAAGGGATTCGTTAGAAAGTAGAAGGAAGGAAAAAGCTTGAATGCCAGAATTTTGCTGTTTTTTTCGATCGCACTATAAAATTCTGCCCTTTGCCGGACTCCGGCGAGCGATGGGTCTGACCAAAATTAATGGGATTCAAGCCCCGTCCTTCTAGGACGGCTTTTTCTTGGTTTTCAAATTCCTAATTAACTCTCTAAGAACATCAGACTTAGTTCTGCCAACCGCCACACAATATTTTTCAAGTATCTCTAATTCAAAGTCTTCGAGCCTAAAATCTAATCGTTTTTTCATGAGTTTGTACGGATATATGGTGTACAATACTAGCATGAAATCACGCTACCAGTACCGAATTTATCCATCCGAGCAACAACGCAAAGACCTGGCAAGGCTCTTTGGTTGTGTGAGAGTCGTATGGAACGACGCTCTGGCACTGTGTAAGAAATCGGAGAAACTACCTAGCAATGGAGATTTGCAAAAAATATGCATTACTCAAGCCAAAAAGACCCAAGAGCGTGAGTGGTTGAGCGAGGTTTCTAATATCCCATTACAGCAATCTATTGCTGATTTAGGTGTAGCTTGGAACAACTTTTTCGCATCTATTAAGGGAAAAAGAAAAGGCAAAAAGGTTAATCCCCCTAAATTTAAGCAGCGGACAAACAGACAGTCAGCCCGTTTCCGAAAAGGGGGATTTAGCATCAAAGCTGCCAAGGTTTTCTTAGCCAAAATTGGGTGTATTAAGACTAAATGGTCGCGACCTCTGCCGTCTGAACCAAGTTCAGTCACCGTTATTAAAGACACCGCAGGGCGCTACTTCCTTAGTTTTGTTGTTGAGGTGCAGCCCGAAACCAAGCTAGCTTCTAACCCAGCAGTGGGTATTGATTTGGGCATAAAAATTTTTGCGGCGCTCAGCACGGGAGAGCGAGTGGCAAGCCCCAGCTACTCAAAGTTAGACCGTAAAATTCGACGCTCTCAACGCAAGTTATCACGACGCTCTAAAACATCAAAGCGGCGTGAACGGATGCGATTGAAGGTGGCGAAACTCAAAGCAAAACTGCGAGATATCCGCAAGGACTTTCTGCATAAACTATCGACTAAGGTGATAAACGAGAACCAAGTTATCGCCCTAGAAGATTTAAACGTCTCCGGACTCCTGAAGAACCGCAAATTATCCAGAGCAATCAGCTCCGCTGGATGGCGGGAATTCAGAACAATGTGTGAGTCTAAGTCGGAGAAAGTTGGACGTGAGGCAAGTTGTCATCAGCAGATGGGAACCAACCAGCCAAGTTTGTTCGGATTGTGGTTACCGCTGGGGCAAGTTAGACCTTTCGGTGAGAGAAATTGTCTGTATGAATTGCGGCACTCTTCACGACAGAGACGACAACGCCTCAAAAAATATAGAACAAGTCGGGGTAGGGCATATCCACGACTCAAAATGGGCAGGGAGGGAGTGTAAGACCTCAATTGAGGCAGTTCCCGATGAACTGTCAACCCGTCTAAAGTACGAACAGTTAACTCTGTTCGACTGGTAGGGAATCACCGCGCCTTCAGGCCGGTGAGGATGTCAAAAGATTGTTAAGATATATTAAAGAGCGGATAAATCCTTACCAATGCCAGAATCTCCAGCCACAGAACCAGACTCCCAACCAGAAGCGCGCTGTGTATTGGTTTGCCAGTATCAATCTTGCCTGAAAAATGGTTCAGCAGCAGTGCTAGCTGCTTTTGAAGCTCAACAAGTTGCAGGGGTGAAAGTGGAGGCCTGTAGTTGTCAGGGACAGTGCACCACTGGCCCGACTGTGCGAGTTACCCCAGACGAAATTTGGTATTGTCGAGTTAAACCGAGTGATGTACCGTTGATTGTGGAAGAGCACCTCAAAGGGGGAAAACCTGTAGAGGCGCTGTTCAATCCGAGAATTCATGCGCGTTATTATTATTAATATTGACTTGATTCGGGAGAAATTTTAATACCAAATCCAAATTCTGTACCCCTCCAAATTATTCTGGTAATAAGCTGCTAGGCAGCTAAACCCGACAAAGTGAATCAGAGAAAATTTGGCTCCAGCTAATTAGGTTAGAATGACAGTAACTTCTACAACTTATGCAATTTGTTGCTACACATAGCACGCGATATCTTGAGAGACACGACTTGACATCATTGGTGTCCACTTAAGTCGAAGACTGCCTGGGACTGTTCTATTCTTTCACTTAACGGAGGTGTGAACATACTTTTTGACCGCTACTCTGAGGTAAAAACCCTCTGACTGTCAGGCAGAGAGAGGGTCGCAACTATCTACGCCTTAAAAGAGGTCGTGTTTGCCTTTATTCGCATCTAGCTCAATTCGTGCTGGACAATAGGCTGCTGGAACGTTGCAATAGCGACATTCCCAGTGACTCGGCGCTTGAGGTGGAGGAGTTGATCCACTAATTATGGCAACAGTTTGGAGGAAGAAATCCTTGAATTTAGTGTCAACATCTAATGGAGGAATTTCTACTATTTCATCGGGATACACGAGCCGCCCCGCAGGAGTCTGACCTTGGCAGAGAAGTTTGCCTTTTGGCGAGAGAGGAAACAGCAGCATATAAATCAGCACTTGATACTTGTGTGCAATTTTCTGCTTGCCGGATTTACAATCTTCTATGATGATCTGACCAAAATCATTCACTACAATGTCCGGCTTGCCACCGATGTCGCAAGTCTTGCCGTTAATTGTGAAGGAATTGTCATCCTCAACATAGACAGCAGACCCTTGGGCTTGATGTTGCATTTTCTGTTGGATTACCATCTTGTCATGGGCAGAGGAGTCAAAATCACTGGGTAGTTTGGGGAACTGGTAGTTAGCCAACGACCATGCTGTGAACTGGCACTGCTTTTCTTGAGCCATTAAGCCAGAAAGCCAAGTCACCCAGATATAGGGTTTTGAACGTTTTTTAGCAGCGGGTTGAGTCGTTCTGGTTTCCTTGGGGAGTTTGGTAGATGTTGATTTGCGAGTCGTCTTAGGTTTTTGATTGGAAGAAATTGAGAAAGCTTGTCCTGATTCTTCGGGAAAAAGGGAAAGTTGTATGTTCATATTTTTTTATGTGAAATCTACTTTTTTGGTAGATGATTGACTGCTGAATCTAGATTAATCAAGAAAACCTGTCAATTAAATAAGTTTAAAATAGAGAAGAAATAGAATTTAATAGAGTTTTTGGTCAAAACCGAATTTACGTCGAAATTAGAAGAATGAATTGCTATGCTAAGATGACTGGCAATAACTTAATATAATCTCCCTATTGCGGGTGTGATATGGACTCCCAGGATGACTCACAACAATTAAAGCTTATGTTTCTAGATAAAGTGGCTAACCACTACGGTTTTTTTGGGAAGCAGCGAGATGTTTTCTTAAGTCGTTTTGATCAGAACAATGCGAATAAGAAGCGTAAGGCACTTGCAGAATATCTGTGGAAAAACGAGGAGATTGTCAATCAGGAACAGACTTTCCAAGATCACTTGACTGCTGTATGCGATGTGCTGTCTATAAATGGCTGTCCTATTGTAAAACCAACTGGTCGAGGTCAGCCCCGCAAAGGTGAAAGCCCTTGGGAGCAAGCATTCAAGTGGTTGTGGGAAAAACAGTTTCCTGAGTGGCTTCAAAAACAAAGGTCTAATGATTCAAGCGTTGGTACAACCGCTCTTATCGCGGCAGAAATGGACGACTGGCGCAGACAGTTTCGATCACTGATTGACATTAAGACAGAAGGTTTCGTAGGTCGTAAATACGTTTTCGATAAGATTGAGGATTTCCTGAGCAACAAGCCCAACGGTTATTTCACCATCGAAGGCGACCCCGGCTTGGGTAAAAGTACAATACTCGCCGAGTACGTCCGACGACATGAATGCGTAGCCCATTTCAACGATCGCCTGGGAAGAATCAATTGCACTAGCCAATTCCTAGAGAGTGTTTGCACGCAACTGATCGCCAAATACCGCTTGCCCTACTCGGAGTTGCCGCCAGATGCCAATCAAAACAAGGCTTTCTTGGAAAAATTACTGTCTGAAGTCAGCGAACAACTCAAGCCGGGAGAACGACTGGTAATTGTTGTCGATGCGCTGGATGAGGTTGACTTGGAGAGCCAGGACAAAAGTGCCAACATCCTATACCTGCCCCGCTACTTGCCCAAGAATGTTTACTTCGTGATTTCACGGCGGCGGGGGGTCGATATTCTCTTTGTGGTGGATACGCCGAAGTACCTGTTTGACCTGATGGCAAAGGAATACGCTGACCGTAGCTTACAAGATGTCCAGACCTATATTCGGCAGCACGTTAATGAGCATGAGCGACTGCGCCAGTGGATTCAGGCTAACAGCTTGACAGTCGAAGATTTCATTACCCAACTAGCCGACAAGAGCGAAAACAACTTTATGTATCTGCGCTGCGTGCTAGTAGAAATTGAGGATGGGATTTACCAAGATGGAAGCATTGAAAGCTTACCCCAAGGTCTAGAAAATTATTACAAAGATCATTGGCGACTCATGGGCATGACCACCGACCCGCCACCGATCGCCAAGTTCAGAATTGTTTACATCCTATCAGAAACTTCCGAGCTTATCCCAGATAAAGACATTGTTCAAATCATCAAATATACGGGAGAACAAGAGGCCGAATTTAACGTGCAATACGTACTTAAGGGATGGAAACAGTTTTTACACAGCCCAATCATGTACGGACAAACCTTTTACAGGTTTTATCACCATAGTTACCGTCGGTTTATTGAAAACCGCGAGGATGTAAAGGCAGCAGGGATAACAATTGAGAACATAAAAACTCTGATGGCAGATAGTAACTGGCAGGAGTTGTACGGCGATGGGTAAGTTAGCAGAACGCTTAAAGCAACTACCGCAAGGTAGCCGGGTTTATAAATTGAAGGCTCTACCAAAGCTCCTGGCAGACGCTGTACAAGTAGATCGGCTGTACATCCTCCTAACAGATTTTGATTTCATTGAAGCTAAGATTTCTGAATTAGGGCCACAACCACTGATTGAGGATTATGACTTGGCTTTCACTCCCGATATCTTAAATGCTGGAGAGTGGGTTAAGAGTGAGGGTAACAATTTGAGATTGATTCAAGGCGCATTGCGGTTATCCGCGCACGTTTTGGATCAGGATAAAATGCAACTAGCAGGACAATTGTTAGGGCGTTTGATGGCTTTTGAGGAGCCAGAGATTAAGGGACTTCTGGAACAGGCCAAGCAGTGTAAAGCAGCTCCCTGGTTGCATCCACTGACATCTAACTTAACACCACCTAATGGAGCATTACTGCGTACCCTGATTGGGCATACCGGGGATGTAGATGCAATTGCCATTACGCCCAATGGACATCAGGTAGTCTGCGCTTCATCTGATAACACCCTAAAAGTTTGGGATTTGCAAAGTGGGGAAGAACTACGTACTCTCACCGGGCATACCAGCTTAGTACGGTCAGTCGCTATCACTCCCGATGGAAAACAAGCTGTTTCCGCTTCATTTGATAACACCCTAAGAGTTTGGGATTTGCAAAGTGGGGAAGAACTACGTACTCTCACTGGGCATACTAACTTCGTAGAGGCAGTCGCCATCACTGCCAATGGAAAACAAGCTGTTTCTGCTTCAGGGGATTTCACAGTTAAAGTCTGGAATTTGGAGAAGGGAACTGAAGAAAGCACCCTGAATGGGCATACCTTTTTTGTTGAAGCCATAGCTATCACACCGAATGGGCTACAGGCTGTTTCTGCTTCCTGGGATAAAACTCTCAAGGTCTGGGATTTGCACACTGGACGCGAAGTACGTACCTTTAACTGGAATACTAACTCAATAGTGGGAGTTGCTATTACTCCTGATGGGCAACAGATTGTATCCACTTCCTGCGATAGCATCAAAGTTTGGGATGTAGAAAGTGGAACTGAAGTGCTTACTATCAACGAGGATACAGCTTCAATTAATTCGGTTGCTATTACCCCCAATGGAAAACTGGTAGTTGGTGCTTTAAACGATAACACCCTCAAAGTCTGGAATTTACAGACCGGAGAACAACTGCGTACCCTTATAGGTCATACCTACCCGGTACAGGCTGTTGCTATTACCTCAGATGGGCAACAAGTTGTTTCAGTTTCAAACAATAAGACCATCAAAGTTTGGGATTTGCATAGAAGTGTTAGAGAGCGTAATCTCATGGGGCATACCGATTTGGTATGGACGGTCGCTATTACTCCAGATGGGCAACAGGCTGTTTCCGCTTCCTGGGATAAAACCCTTAAGATATGGAACCTGCACAATAGAACTGAAGTGCGTACCTTAACTGAGCATAATGACAAAGTGCAGGCAGTTGCTATTACCCCTGATGGTCAAAAAGCAATTTTAGCTTTGTGGGATAAAAGCCTCCAAATTTGGGATTTAAAAACAGGAACTGAAGTGCTTACCCTCGTCGGGCATACCAGCTATGTAGGATCAGTTGCTATCACTCCCGATGGGCAAAAAGCTGTTTCTGCTTCAGGGGATTTCACTGTCAAACTTTGGGATTTACATAGTGGAGAACAACTGCGTACCCTGATCGGGCATACTTATATGGTAAATGCAGTAGCCATTACTCCTGATGGACAACGAGTAGTTTCAGCTTCATCAGATAACACTCTCAAAATCTGGGACTTACAGACAGGAAAAGAACTACATACTCTTATAGGGCATACCAGCTATGTAGAGGCAGTTGCCATCACCCTAGATGGGCAACAGGCTATTTCAGCTTCAAGGGATAAAACCCTCAAAATGTGGGATTTACAAACAGGAAAAGAACTTCGTACCCTCATCGGGCATACTGACAAGGTATGGGCAGTTGCTATCATACCCAAAGGACAACTAGCAGTTTCAGCTTCAGAGGATCACTCTCTGAGGGTCTGGGATTTGCAGAGTGGCAGAGTGATTGCTAGTTTCAGTAGCGAGGATGAGTTACTTGCCTGTGCGGCTGCATCGGATGGGGTGACGATTGTCGCGGGTGACTCATCAGGCCGAGTGCATTTCCTACGTTTGGAGGGGATGTAATGCAGTCAACCCCGATGCGCTCCTTCTTAGCTGCGTAGCAGCTTAGCTGTGGTTCTTTATCTGGCCAATTAACAATCACACACTACCAATTATCAGATCATAAATAGGTTATTCAACCAGAGTTGGGCATATATGTACGACTTGAAAATCCAAGGAATTGCGGTTAGTTTGTTCGTCCTAATTCTGGGGCGTCCGTCGGCGGTTGCGGCTCAAACGTCGGCGGTTGCTGGGGATATTTGTCTTGGGGAATTGGGAGCGCAAGTAGATGCGATCGCCAACCGTCCCGAATTTAGCCGATCGCGCTGGGGCATTTTGATTCAACCTCTATCTTCTACTGCTACTCTCTACAGCCGCGACGCCCAAAAATATTTTATTCCAGCATCAAATGCCAAGCTGCTAACCACAGCCGCTGCTTTGCAGAAACTCGGTGCAGACTTTCGGATTAAGACATCGGTTTACAGCGGCGAAAATGGGAGTTTGTACGTTGCCGGCAGGGGAGATCCGAGCATTGCTGAGGCTCAGTTGAAATCCTTGGCGCAGCAGTTGAAGCAGCGGGGAATCAGTCAAGTTAACCAGTTGATTGGGGATGACAGCTATTTTCAAGGCAGTGCAGTTAATCCGAATTGGGAATGGGAAGACGCGCAAGCTGGCTACGGAGCGCCGATTAACAGTTTAATTTTCAATCAAAACGCGATCGACCTTCTCTTGTCCCCCCAGGCTCTGGGGCAACCTCTGAAAGTTACTTTTGCCGAACCAAAGCTGGCAAATCAGTGGCAACTCCAGAACAATTCAGTAACAGTCGCCCAAAACGAATCCGAGTTTATTGAAGTTGGCCGGGAGTTCGATCGACCTATAATTCGAGTGGGCGGACAGTTGAAAGTTGGTGCAGAACCTGAATCAGCTTATGTCGCAGTTGTCAACCCCGCTAATAATTTTTTGCAGTATTTTCAACAAGCCCTGGCTGCTGAGGGAATTCCTGTTAAACAGGCTTTAGTTGCATCGGCTTCTCGCAATCTAAATCAAGAATTAGCGACCGTTGAATCGCCGCCGCTGGCGGAATTGGTGAGAGAAACTAATCGCGAAAGCAACAATCTTTATGCAGAAGTTTTATTGAGATTGTTGGGAAAAGCTACAGACAAGATGCCCCTGCCACAAACACTCACAGGCAAGATGCCTGTGCCACAAGAGGATACAGGTGAAATGGGTTTGAAAGAGTTAAAAACAGTTTTAACTCAATTAGGAGTAAATCCAAACAGCTACAGATTAGCCGACGGTTCCGGCTTGTCTCGCCACAATTTAATTACTCCAGAAGCCTTAGTGGAAACTTTGAGATTTATGGCCAATTCACCTGCTGCATCTATTTACCGCCAGTCACTGCCGATCGCTGGCGAGAGCGGCACTTTGAAAAATCGCTTTAATATTACACCAAACCGCGTAAATTTGCAAGCAAAAACAGGAACTATGAGCGGAGTTTCGGCGCTGTCGGGATATATCGAAGTTCCGAATTACGAGCCGCTGGTGTTTAGCATTATCGTCAATCACTCTGACCTATCGACTGCAAAAATGCGATCGGCAACGGACGAAATTGTGCTATTATTGAATCGCCTGCGCCGCTGTTAAAACAACAGATTTAAGGTAAAAAACGTGAGTTCAGTAGTTACGCATAAAAAACCGGACACCCAAAAACCCTACAAGTTTTAAGTTTCATTAGATTGCAGCGGCGGGGATCGAAAAGCAGCTACAATAAAAGTAGAAAAATTAACACCATTGGGACGTTTTAGCCTGCTACCAGTCGGCGGGTTCTGTACTTCCCGAAAATAAGTCTAACTTTCCAACTATGAATTCTTTAGATTCCGAACAGCAACACATCTTTGTGGAAACCAATAACATCCGCCTGCACTGCGTTTCTCAAGGAGAAGGCGAACTCGTTCTCCTCCTGCATGGGTTTCCAGAGTTTTGGTACTCTTGGCGTCATCAAATCCCTGCTTTAGCGCGTCATTTCAAGGTGGTAGTGCCGGATTTGCGGGGCTACAACGATTCCGACAAGCCGGAAAGCGGCTATGATTTGGATACGCTAAGCGCCGATATTCGCGGTTTGATTGCGAGCCTCGGTTATACAAAAGCTCACGTTGTAGGTCATGATTGGGGAGGGGCGATTGCGTGGCACTTAGCTCAAAAATTCCCCGAACAACTCAATCGCTTGGCAATTTTAAACGCTCCGCACCCGCAGCGATTCATGCAGGAAATGGCGAGCAATTTAGATCAAATCCGCCGCAGTTGGTACGTTTTGGCATTTCAGGTTCCGGGCATTCCAGAATTGTTGATCCGGCAAAACTTGAAAGATTTTGTTCACAATGTTTTCCAAGGACAAGCTGTTCGCAAAGGATCTTTTAGCGCTGAGGAAACTAAGATTTATCAGACTGCTTTAGAAAAGCCGGGAGTATTAGCCGCCGCTATCAATTATTACCGGCAGATGTTTCATCCGCAGAGGCTTTGGAATTTGGGGCAGAAATTAGAACCTGTGACAGTGCCTACTTTGGTGCTTTGGGGAGAAGATGATGCGTTTTTGAGCCACAAACTTGTAGAAGGTTTAGACAGATTAATTACGGCTCCGTTTAAGTTGAAATTAGTTCCTCACTGCGGCCACTGGATTCAGCAGGAAGCGCCGCAAACGGTGAATCGAGAATTGCTGAGTTTTCTGAGAAATTCTTCTGGTTCTGTGGCTGTGGCATAGAAAAAAAGTAACGCTTGCACATAAGAACGGGCTCTCCGGCCCGTTCCTAATATCTGACGCACCCTACTTATTTATTAGTCCCAGAGCAAATTTTCTTGGATCAGCAGTGCAATCATCGCAGTTCTGGAACAAACACCGAGTTTGATAAAAATCCGCCTCACGTAAGTAGCAACCGTCCAGTGACTGATATTTAAATTTTTGGCAATACATTTGTTTGGCAGGCCTTGGGCTATTAATTGCGCGATCGCTCTTTCGCGTGGACTCAGGCTAATTTCCGCTTTGTAACTTATGCTTTGCATACTTTTCCAATGAGGTAACGAGTTAAAATCTAATCAATTAAGGGTAGAATTCCGAGTTTCTCTCGAACTTCAGATAAAGGAGTTTCCCAATCAGATGCAACGTCCCAATTAATTAATCGAGTGGCTAATTTTCCGTGTTTTAAGCCTTTGATAATTTGTCCGATCGCGCATTGGCCACCGATCAGTCCAACTAACACTAAAATCGCACAAGAAGGACGAAATACTTGAGCGCGAGTAAACGCTTGAAGTATAAATTCATCTTCTGTTGAAGCTGAAAGACCAGTCAGCACCGGTTAAACGTCGTGGTTTCGCTGAATCCAGTCTCCCGATGCGATCGGCTCAAAGCCTTGTTCGTCTAGAAATCGCGCCACTTCGCACCCTAATGTTCCTGCTGGCAGTTGGCGCAATTTTGCCAAGTCTATTTCAAAATGTCGATCGCTCTCAATTTGAGGATTAATTGTTCGAGCCATCTTTAATATAACTTCTAATTGACCGTCAGCCATGATTGATTCTCCCTTCAACAATGATTTAAGTTTCGGGCAAATTAATTGGTGTTTGTCAAGTTCATTTTTGCGCTGAATCGAGACGACTTTTTTTACCGACTCAGCTTAGAAACCTTACTTTCTCTCAAAGCAATCGGCTATCAGGAGCTTTTACATTTCTTTACAAACTGCCTCAGAGGTGAAATCTGCCAGTTTTCAAAATCGGGCTAGTGTTAGTTGCCCCCACTTGACCCACCGGGAAGTACCCGTAAAATCCACAGTATTTAGCGGTGACTGGAACTCCCTTACTTACGTATATAAATTTATTCTGCTGCTAATTATTGGAACCTGCAATGAGTCCGAAGTTGAAGCTTGCAGGCCTCGTGATGCAGGTGCATACAAGTGAAGAGAGTTGAAGTAAGGTGAAGTAAGGTGAAGTTATCCAGAGTTGATGTTTAGGAATTACGCAGTAGTGCCAATCCCCCGTGGTTGCCGAAGTTGTCGTGGTCATCATGGGCGATTGCCCCTATGTCGTTAGAATGCCGCTCAAATGAGTGTCACTCATTTGAGCGACTGGTCAAATATGTTCACCAACAGCTACAAATAAAGTAGAGATTCATACAAGGTGTTACTATGAAAAAACTTTCCATTTTGTTATCCACAGGAGTTGTGTCATTGATTTGGTGCGCTGCTGCTAGCGCTACCACTTATGTTAATCCTAACGGTAAAACTACTTTAAACTTGTCAGAAAAAGGAAACAATCGCAGCGGTTTTTACTTAACCAAAGTAGGCAATCGGGAATTTTTGGGCAATATTCAAATTACCCGTTCCGAAGGAGCAGCAGGCTCTTACTATTACAATGGGACTTTCAAAGACACTGCGACAGGCCCTGGCCGAAAAATTGTTTGTTCTGGAGATATTGCCATTATCAGGCGTCAAGTTGGAAGAAGCAGCCAATTGGGAGCCGAAGTTACTTGGAAGGTAAAAGCAGGAGAAAATTGTCCTTCTATTGGCCAGACATTTAAAGTAAATTTAGTCGAAGCTTTACCGCGTCCTAATGCAAGTGGCGACTATACTTCTAGCAATGCTAATACTTGGTCGAGTCCAACAAATGGTCTTGTAACTTGGCCTGCTTGGCGAGTCACGTCGCGAGATGGACAACTCAACTGCCGCAAGAACGCAAACGGAGCAATTCAACAAGTTTACCGGGCGGATAGAGATACAGTTGCTGCTGAACTCAGGGGAGCAAATGCGATTACGATGGCGAACGGTCAACCCTGGTTGCTGACAAGACAAGGCTGTTATGTGCGCGCTAATTCTCAATACGTTCAGCCAGTTTCTATGCCTGAATAAGTGTTCGTAAATAGGGAGCATCTCAATGAAAGTAGCCTAGCTAGAAATTGGAGTTAGGAGTCAGGAGTCAGGAGCCAGGAGCCAAAAGAAGTATTTTTACAAATATGAGATGCTCCCGCCAGATTCTCCCTCAGTGGTTCTGGCTTTCCGATCCCCTCAAAGGGCAATCGGATTGTTGCCTCAATTAGCTTGTTAATTCGTTTTAAAGTTTTCTTGTCTTGCCCTTGCCAATATAATAAATAATCGCCCCAAGCCTCATCCGTCCCTGCTAACTTTCTAGTCATCCAACAAATTTCGCTCCACCACTTTCCCCTGCTTAAACTGAGCAATAGAACGCTCCAAATGGGCAGCATTGGCGGGAGATTTGAGTAAATGAAGTGTTTCCAGCAAACTATTAAAGAACTCTAGCGACATCACCACGGCATCCTCCGCATCCCGTCTCGTGATGATGGTATAGTCCGTATCTTCCCCTACTCTGTCTAAAACAGCCTTGAGGTTATTTCTCGCTTTGCTAAAAGAAACAATATTCATCTACTTGACATTTGTACTACTTACTGTACAAGTATATCAATCCGCAATATATTCGGCAATCGGGCTCTCATATGATGTCCGGTCAATTTACTGGTTCTATGGCTGTGTTACTGGTTTATATCAATTCCGTTCTTCATCCCAATGATATAAACGGAGGAAACGGCAGTGCCGTGTCCTCTATATCATTCCGGTGCAGCCGGAATTCATATTACTGGTTTACTTGTTGACTGGCTGTGCCTCTTAACCCATGTAAGCGACAAGCGAACCGAAGCCGAGCGAAAATTAAATTCGAGGCTCGCTTGTCGCTGTTGAGCGTTACTTTCGTTCTTTGTGAAAGTAACGAGTAACACGAGTAAACAACCAGTAAACGAGTAACTATTGAGGACTAAAAAACTTAGATTTCTTCGTCCAAACCATCTACATCATCTACCTCATCTACATTATCTACATCATCTACATCATCTACCTCATCTACCTCAACAGGAGCGACAGAATTAGCAGAAACCACAGCACCAGTCTCAAGTTTCTTTTTAACTAGCTCCTCAATTTCATTTTTGAAATCGATGTTTTTCTCCATGTGCTGGATCACTTTGTCTCGTCCTTGAGCTATGTTCTCTCCGTTGTAGCTATACCAAGAACCTTTTTTGATGATTACTCCCATTTCGTCGGCCAAGTCAGTCAGACAGCCTAAAGTAGAAATGCCTTTGCCAAATACAATGTCAAATTCGGCAATACGGAAAGGCGGAGCAACTTTATTTTTAGCAACTTTAACTTTCGTGCGGTTGCCGTATTCTTCTGTACCTTTTTTCAAGCTTTGAATGCGGCGAATGTCAAGCCGCACGCTGGCGTAGAACTTGAGTGCGTTACCGCCGGTTGTTGTTTCCGGGTTGCCGTAAGTTATGCCGATTTTCTGCCGCAATTGGTTGAGGAAAATGACGGTACAGCCGGATTTGCCGATGTTGCCGGTGATTTTCCGCAAAGCTTGGCTCATCAAACGCGCTTGCAAACCCATGTGGGAGTCGCCCATGTCGCCTTCGATTTCGGCGCGGGGGACGAGGGCGGCTACGGAGTCAATTACTACGATATCGACGGCGACGGAACGGACGAGTTGATCGACGATTTCTAGGGCCATTTCGCCGGTATCCGGCTGGGAAACTAAGAGATTTTCAATATCGACGCCTAAAGCTGAGGCGTAGGTGGGATCGAGGGCGTGTTCGGCATCCACGAAGGCTGCGATACCGCCGGATTTTTGGACTTCGGCGATCGCGTGGAGGGCTAGAGTTGTTTTACCGGAACTTTCCGGGCCGTAAATTTCAATAACTCGGCCTTTTGGCAAACCGCCGCCCAAAGCAATGTCCAGTGTCAGGGCTCCGGTGGGAATGGTTTCTACCCTCATGCGAGTGGAGTCTCCCAATCGGACGATCGCCCCTTTGCCAAAGCTGCGCTCGATTTGGGAGAGTACGGAAGTTAGAGCTTTTTGCTTTTCTGAGTTTTCAGTGGAAGTTTTTATAGACGCTTCTTTTTTTGCCATTTGCGGTACGCGGGTAGACCCCTTGCGGAGCTTGTTGATTAACTGTACAACACGTATGTTAGCAGTTATTTTTGGGGTCTGGAGGTTCTGGGAGCATTTGGTTGAAGATTCTTGATTTTGGGGTGGTTCAGCCTGCTCCCGCCTTCAGAATGCCCAAGATGTAGAAGATATTTAACTGCTTCCCAGGCTCTGTCTGGGAACCGATGTAAGCGAGGCTCTGCCTCGAAAAGCTTACATTAAAATTGGAGGCAGAGCCTCCGGATCTGTGTTACCAGGCTCTTCCTGGTAACAAGTAATCGCCACAATTAGGACAAGCATGGCATCTACAACACATCAAGACACATCTGTCAATAGCAAAAATTCCGGCTGGTTGATTAACTTATTGGCGATCGGCATTTTACTAGGTATCGGATTTCGGTTCTTTGAAATCGATCGCAAACTGTACTGGCACGACGAAGCCTACACATCAATCCGCGCCGCTGGTTTCACCCGCCAAGAAATCGACGACGAACTATTCCAAAACCGGATTGTTCCCGCACCACAATTGCAAAAATATCAGCGGATTAAACCGGGAACTACAGAAGCAGACACAATTCGTTCTTTAGCACTAGAAGACCCGCAGCATCCGCCTTTATACTTTCTCATGGCTCGTTGGTGGATGCAGGAATTTGGCAGTTCTCTAACAGCATCCCGCACTTTGCCAGCAATATTGAGTTTGCTGTCGCTGCCTTTGATGTACGCTTTAGCTCAGGAACTTTTCGCCTCGAATTTGGCGGCGTTATTAGCAACAGCACTTTTGGCTTTATCACCCTTTGACATATTGTTTGCTCAGACAGCAAGGCAGTACAGTTTGCTGACAGCCACAGTTATTGGCAGCAGTTGGCTGCTGCTGAGAGCAGTGCGGTTGCGAGGTTGGCAAAATTGGGTATTTTACTCGCTGGCGATCGCCCTTGGTTTCTACACTCACCCTTTCTTCAGTTTAACACTCATTGGACACGGAGTTTTTATAATTTATTACTGGTTGTTTGTCAAAAAAACAAAATTGCGAGGTCATGTAACTAATTCCCAATTTTTCTTAGCAGTAACAGCAGGTTTAATATTGTATCTGCCGTGGATTTACGTGCTGGCGACTAACCTGGGACGAGCATCAGCTACGACAGATTGGACGCGAGTATCTCCTGGTTTGCTGTATCTTGTTAAATTGTGGACGCTCAGCTTTACAGCATTATTTTTTGACTTCGACTTAGGCTTTGATAATATTTGGACTTATCTGCTGAGATTGCCATTTTTGCTGTTAATTGCGGCAGCCATTTACCAAATCTGCCACCGGACTAGCAGTTCAACTTGGCTGTTTATTTTAACATCAATTTTTGTACCTTTTTTGATCTTGGCGTTACCGGATCTAATCCTAGGCGGCAAACGTTCGGCCGTCAGCCGCTATCTGATTTCCTGCTTTCCGGGAGTGCAGCTAGCAGTTGCTTACTTGCTCGCAAGTAACGTGAAAACTCAGCAGCGGTTTTGGCAAGTCATTTTAGCGCTGGTATTTACAGCAAGTGTAGCATCCTGTACTGTCAGCGCTTTTTCTGATACTTGGTGGAGCAAAGACTTGAGCTATTTTAATGCTGAAGTTGCGAAAATTATTAACAAAGAGGCGATAGCTAATCGATCGATTAAAGATACAATTGTAATTAGCGATCGCGGCAACGATTTTACGAACATGGGAGATTTGCTGTCTCTGAGTTATTTGCTCGACAAAGACGTGCGGTTGATGCTGCTGAGCCAGTCGCCAGAAATCGAGATGCTGAACAAATATTCGGCTCCCCTGGTGTTCCGCCCTTCGGAAAAATTGATCTCGGCACTCAAGCAAAATCAACGCCGCCTAGAGCCGATATTGGAATATGCCAGACTTTTTCGAGTGCGGCGAGCTTCTTAAACCAATTCCCAAAAGTAGTGATAGCGATACAGATAGATTGTACGCGAGCATTTGTAGGGATACCGCACCGTGCCGTCTCCGACGCTGTAGGGATAGGGCATTGCTCAAGGAGTGTCAACTTAAAGCTGAAAGCCCTGAGAAATCTCGTTTTTACGCTAAGTATAGATCCCCCTAAATCCCCCTGATTGTTGGGGAGTAGGGGTTGACTTTGATCCATTTCCGGTTCCCCTCTTAAGAAGGGGGGCTAGGGGGGATCTAGATTTAATGGTCAAACAGCATTCTCTGGCTGGGTTTGACGTTAAGTTGACACCTATGGACACGGTGCAGTGTCCCTACTTATCTGGGCTGACACACCCGACACGATCAGCAATAATTATTTGAATACTTAGGATTAAACACAATGCAAGAGTTAAATAATTCATCTTCCGAATCCGCCCAGAAGTTTCGCAATCTTCAGGCAGAATTACGCGAACGTTGGCGAGCGATAGAAGAATTCGACAGCGGAGATTGTGACATTATTATCATTCCTTCTGTCAGCTTAGATCAGCAAGAAATGCAGAAAGTTGAGGGTGTTTACCACTACGAAGAGCGGCATTTATTTTCATTGATTCGCCTGCGAAATCCCCGCACGCGCTTAATTTACATTACCTCGGAGCCATTGCACCCGATGATTGTGGATTATTACCTGCAATTGCTGCCGGGAATTCCATTTTCTCACGCGCGCGATCGGCTTTTGCTGTTCAGTGCTTACGATGCATCCGCCAAATCCCTCACCCAGAAAATTTTAGACCGTCCCCGCTTGATGGAGCGCATTCGTCAAGCAGTGCGGCCGACAAAATCTTATATGGTTTGTTATAACTCGACGCCCTTAGAACGCGAGTTATCTGTTAAATTGGGGATTCCTTTGTGGGCCAGCGATCCCGATCTGTTATACTGGGGAACAAAAAGCGGCAGCAGGCAAATTTTTAAAGAATGTGGCGTGCCTTATCCTGACGGTTCTGAGTTGGTTTTTAATGCGGAAGATTTAGCGGAAGCTGCGGGCGCGTTGTGGGAACGGCAGCCACATTTGCAGCGGATCGTAATTAAGTTAAATGAAGGTTTTTCGGGGGAAGGGAATGCAATTTTAGATCTGAAGTCCCTCGCAGGTAAAGCGCCTACAGAAAGAGCGAAGGCAATTGGCGATAGCTTCCATAATTTGCGCTTTCAAGCAACGGGCGAAACCTGGGAAAATTTTAGCAGCCGCATTCCCGAATTAGGGGCAATTGCCGAAGCATTTATCGAAGGAGAAGAAAAGTTCTCGCCCAGCGTTCAAGGCAGAATTGTCCCCAGCGGCGAAGTAGAAATTCTCTCAACCCACGACCAAATTTTAGGAGGCCCAGACGGTCAAATTTTCTTAGGTTGCCGATTTCCTGCCGACGAATCTTATCGAATAGCGTTGCAGGAATTGGGATGGAAAGTAGGGCAAAACTTAGCTAAAAAAGGGGCTTTAGAGAGATTTGGAGTAGATTTTCTCGCTGTAAAGCAATCCGATGGGAAATGGGAGCTTCAAGCAATAGAAATTAACTTACGTAAAGGAGGCACAACTCATCCGTTTATGGCTTTGAAGCTGTTAACAAACGGTCGGTACGATCGTACTACCGGATTATTTTACAGCCAGCAGGGCCGTCCGAAATATTATGTCGCTTCGGACAATTTGAAAAAAGAGCGCTATCGGGGATTATTACCGAACGATTTGATGGATATTATTGCTGACAATCAACTGCACTTTGACAGCGGTACTGAGACGGGCAGTGTGTTTCATTTAATGGGTTGTTTGTCGGAGTTTGGCAAATTGGGAGTGACGAGTATCGGCAATTCGCAGCAAGAAGCTGAGGAGAGGTATAACAAAGTTGTGAAAGTTCTCGATCGCGAAACCTCATACTAAATCTCATTTAACCATTAATTATTTGGTCGTGGAAAATGGCTAATAAGTAATTGGTACTTTAAACTGACAACCGCAGATTTTAATCTGCGGGTTGCGGGTTGTAGCTAATTTTTAGCGGGATAAAGGGGCGTGGGGTCGATCGACCCTGTGCGGTTGAGTGGCCAAAAACGCACAATTGCCCTACCGATGATATTTTGCTTGGGTACAAAGCCCCAGTAATGACTGTCACAGCTTGCGTTGCGGTTGTCGCCGAGCACCAAGTAAGAATTTTGAGCTACAACTACAGGCCCGTAGGGATACTGCGGAATTTCTTCAATATATTTTTCCTGTAGCGGCTGCTTGTTAATAAAAACTTTTCCCTCTCTGACTTCCACACTGTCCCCCGGCAGTCCGATCACTCGCTTGATATAGGCATCTTTGATCGGTGGTGGCTGTCCCGTGCACAAACTAGCCTGGTCAGGAGGCATAAATACGATAATATCTCCTCGCTGGGGCTCTTGGAATCGATAGCTTACCTTATCTATGATTAATCGATCGTTAATTTGCAAGGTTGGGAGCATCGAGCCGGTCGGAATGTAGCGTGCTTCGGCAACCAGGGTGCGGATACCAAAGGCTAAAAATGCTGCTAAGCCGATCGTCTTAATTCCTTCGATCCAAGGATTTTCGGTGTCTTGCGGAGGTTTTTCGTCGGCTGACTTGTCTAGACGAGTCATAGGGTATTGTAGTGACTGAGCTGGATACGAATTATAAACTTAATAATGCTTCCATGCTAGCACGCTGTTTACTGAATTAAGGATATCTTATGACTACCCAATCAAGTTTGTTAATCCGTCGCGCTCGCATTCTTTTGCCCAACGGTGAGTTTTTGGTAGGAGATGTGCAAATCTGCGATCGCAAAATTGTCCAAGTTGCTGCGGAAATTGTCGAATCTGGCGATCGAGAAATAGATGCGAAAGGCTTAACTCTGTTGCCCGGAGTAATTGATCCCCAGGTACACTTCCGGGAACCGGGTTTAGAACACAAGGAAGACTTATTTACCGCTAGCTGTGCTTGCGCTAAAGGCGGCGTGACATCGTTTCTGGAAATGCCGAATACGCGACCTCTGACCACAACCCAAGCTGCCTTAGATGATAAACTAAGTCGCGCTGCCGAGAAGTGTTTGGTCAATTACGGCTTTTTTATTGGGGCTACTCCTGAGATTTTACCCGATTTGTTGGATGCCAATCCGACTCCGGGAATTAAGGTGTTTATGGGTTCGATGCACGGGGACTTATTGATGGATGATGCAGCAAATTTAGAGGTAATTTTTGCGAAGGGCGATCGACTAATTGCGGTACACGCAGAAGACCAAGCTAGAATCAACCAGCGTCGTCAAGAATTTGCTGGTATTACCGATATTGCAGTTCACTCGCAAATTCAAGACAATCAAGCAGCTTTATTGGCAACTCAACTAGCAGTAAAACTTTCTAATAAATATCAGCGCCGACTGCATATTCTGCACCTATCGACAGGAGAAGAAGCTGAGTTTTTGCGCCAGGAAAAACCGAGTTGGGTAACGGCAGAAGTAACGCCGCAGCATTTGTTGTTAAATACCAGCGCCTATCAAAAAATTGGCAGTTTAGCTCAGATGAATCCGCCTTTGCGCGAGCCCCGCGATAACGAAATACTTTGGCAAGCTTTACTAGACGGCGTAATTGATTTTATCGCCACCGACCATGCGCCACATACATTAGCAGAAAAAGCTCAAGATTATCCGAATACGCCGTCTGGAATGCCCGGTGTCGAAACTTCTTTGCCTTTGATGCTGACCCAAGCAGTAGAGGGAAGATGTACAGTGGCACAAGTTGCTAATTGGATGTCGGCGGCAGTTGCTAAGGCTTATAAGATTCCGAAAAAAGGGCAAATTGCACCGGGTTTTGATGCAGATTTAGTCTTAGTTGATTTGGAGAAATACCGCCCGGTAGTCGGCGCAGAGATGGCGAGTAAGTGCGGCTGGAGTTCCTTTGAAGGATGGAATTTGACTGGATGGCCAGTTGTGACTGTTGTTGGAGGAAAAGTTGTTTTTGAAAATGGTAAATTGGATACAAATGTGAGGGGAGAAGCCTTGACATTTGACGCTGAGTAAGCATGAATTTAACTCAAATGTTATAATTGGGTATTCCCGCTCGCAAAGGCGATTTTACCCATGCTTCTCGAAGAACTAGAAACACAACTCCTGGCCTTAACTCCGACTGAGAAAGCTGAAGCCATACGGCTTTTAACCCAAAGTTTAAACAATAGCTGGCCAGGAATTACCAAAACTCCCGACGTGTGTGGCGGCGATGCTTGCATTGCCAAAACTCGCATCCCAGTTTGGCTGCTTGAAAGTTTTCGCCGTGAAGGTTCAAGCGATGCTGAACTTCTACAATTTTATCCCCATCTCCGCGCGGCAGATCTAGTCAATGTTTGGACTTATGCTGATGCACATCTGGAGGAAATCGAAGAAGCAATCTGCAAGAATGAGGAAGCCTGAGTCATGCTGAATTTGTATGCAGACGAACAATTTCCTTTGCCCGTTGTGCAATTGCTGCGCGCTTTTGGTCACAATATCCTGACTGTTCAGGAAGCAGGAAAAGCAGGACTTGGGATTCCAGATCCAGAGGTGCTAGCATTTGCTATAAGCAAAGATAGAGCTGTTTTGACATTAAATCGGTTTGATTTTATCGGGCTGCACAACCGACAGCCAGACCACTCTGGTATTATTGTTTGTACCAAAAATCGGAATGTAGAAATGTTGGCAACACGCATCAATGATGCTATTGCTGGTGAAGAAAGTTTGAGAGGCAAATTGATTCGTGTCAACCGTCCGCAGTAAGTACGCGCTGAGATGTTACACCATTCTCTCTTAACAGGCTGAGTGAGAATGGTGCAACATCTAAATTCGATCGCCCTGTCTCACTTTTCCCATTGCCCATCCAATAACTCGCCATTACCAATTACTTCAATTTGCCGCCCGTTATCTAGATAACTCAAAGAAATTTGCAAATAATTTTCTGGTTTGTACTGCAATCTTTCCGCCCATTCGATCGCCACAATTCCCAAATCCCTTTCTAATCCGTCCCAATAACTTTCTAAGTGCAAAGCCTCGGCTTCTTGGGGTTCTAGTCGATACAAATCTAGATGATACAGCGGAATTCGTCCTCCAAAATACTCGTTAATCAGCGTAAAAGTAGGACTTTCGATCGAGTCGGAGATTCCTAAACCTTCAGCGATACCTTGAACCAAGGTAGTTTTGCCTGCACCTAAATCTCCTTGTAATAAGATTACAGTGCCGGGGGGGAGCGATCGACCTAACGCAAAACCAAACTTGCGCGTAGCTTCAGCATCTGGAAGAGAAAGTATCATTTTAGTTATTTGTTATCTGTTATTAGTCATTTGTTATTTGTTATTTGTTACTCGTTTGGATCGGCCAATAACCAATAGCCAATAACATGAGTGAACAGTCAACTGTCAACTGTCAACTGTCAACTGTCAACTGTCAACTGTCAGCAGCTTAAATGTTTTGCGCGCGGCCGTACCAACGCAGCAACATCCCCGCCAACCTTTGCGAATTGTGGCGAATTAAACCCGTATTTTTATCTTCATCCATGACATTTGCGATGACAATTCGCCGCCCCAATTGCGTTACGGCTTCTCGATCGAGTACAACCGGATAAGAATCCTCCTGAGAATAGCGAATCAAAGCCTTTGCAGAAGGGACTTTTCCTTGAACTACTACAGCATCGAACAGCGGCCTGCCGCAAGCGCGGTCGATCGCCCGAATGTGGTCTGCAACACTGTATCCGTCGGTTTCCCCCGGCTGAGTCATAATATTGCAAACATAAATGCGCGGAACTTCGCTGTTGGCGATCGCATCAGCAATTTCCGGCACCAACAAATTCGGAATGACACTCGTATAAAGACTCCCCGGCCCAATAATGATAAAATCCGCTTCCCGAAGTGCTTGGGCTACCTTGGGCAACGCCGGAGGATTAGCAGGAGTGCAGCCAATTTTGATGATTTGGCCGTTAGCTTTTGTAATACTGGACTCCCCCTCAATCCTGCGGCCGTCAGCCAGTTCTGCCCACAAAGAAACGTCGCTCAGAGTAGCCGGCAGCACCTCTCCCCTCACTGCTAAAACTTTAGAACTCGCGGCGATCGCCTGTTCCAAATCTCCAGCAATATCGCTCATCGCCGTCAAAAACAAATTCCCAAAACTGTGACCCACCAAACCGTCACCAGCCCGGAAACGATATTGAAATAACTCAGTCAATAACTTTTCCTCATCTGCCAAAGCAGCCAAACAATTGCGAATGTCTCCCGGCGGCAATACCCCAATTTCCCGTCGCAGCCGCCCGGAAGACCCCCCATCATCCGCCACCGTGACAATAGCAGTGATTTTGGCGCTGTAGTCCTTCAATCCCCTGAGCAAATTAGAAAGACCGGTACCGCCCCCAATTGCCACAATTTTCGGGCCGCGGTGCAAGCGGCGGTGGTTGAGGAGTCGATCGACCAGTTCCTCATTCCCTTCGGGCATCAGCACTTGGGTAATAGAGTTCAAACTGCGAGTTTGTCCCCACAGAATTAATAAAATCCCGCCAGCAATCACGATCGGGCCCGACACGTAATTGGGAATAACTTCCGCAATCCACGCCAAAAAATTTCTCAATAATTGCAATAAGAAGAAAATGGGAGTCATCCCAGTCCAAATCGCTAAACCCAAAGTGGCAAGTACCACGCCGCTGGCACTAATCAGCAGCCACCGTTTCACTAACAGTCCGGGGGCTAACCACTTAAACCACTGGTGAACTCGCCCGTTCCGCAAAGAAGGGGGGTAAGGATTTCTGGATTGGGCAAAAACCTGCTTGGCTTTAGCCAAGACACGGAGGGCTTTAGGAAGTGAACTAATTGACATGGTTAATTAGTCTTAAGGGTATTGGAACAGCTCGATCTGACAAATTTACAATACAAGAGAGTTTTGATTCTGGCAGTCAATTTAAGTAATTAGTGATTAGTCATGAGTCATGAGTCATTAGGTAGACTGATGACTGAGGACTGATAACTTATTGATAACATGCTATGGCTGAGCCACTAATCGAACTCAAGGGGGTAAGTAAGTCCTTCGGCCAGAACCAGATCCTCGATCGAGTCGATCTGAGGATTTATCGGGGAGAGGCCCTGGCAATTATTGGCCCTTCGGGGACGGGCAAATCTACTATTTTGCGGATAATTGCGGGTTTGTTGGCCCCGGATGCCGGTGAGGTTTTTGTTCAGGGACAGCGCAGGGTGGGATGGGTGGACGACGTGGCAGATCCGATCGGAATTGGGATGGTGTTTCAGCAAGCGGCTTTGTTTGATTCGCTGACGGTGGAGGAGAATGTCGGTTTTTTACTTTACCAGCATTCTAAGCTGCCGCGCCGCCGCATTCGGGAATTGGTGGAGGAAAAGTTGGAGATGGTGGGTTTGCCGCGAATTGGCGAACGCTATCCGGCGCAGTTGTCTGGGGGAATGAGGAAGCGGGTAAGTTTTGCCCGCGCTATCATGGCGAATCCTGATAATGACAGGGATAATCCAGAGGTTTTGCTGTACGACGAACCGACGGCGGGTTTAGATCCGATCGCTTCGACGGTAATTGAAGATTTAATCCGCGACTTGCAGGCTGCCCAAGGTGTTTGCAGCACTTATGCGATCGTCACTCACCAAGACAGTACCATCCGCCGCACTGCCGATCGCATCGTATTTCTCTATCGAGGCAAAGTGCAGTGGGAGGGAACTGTCAATGACATTGCATCGACAGATAATTTACTTATCCGACAATTTTTTAGCGGCAGTGTTACTGGGCCAATTCAAGCGCTTGGATAGTCAATTGTCAATTGTCAGTTGTCAGTTGTCAGTTGGCCGTTGTCAGTTGGTCGTGGTCAATTGTTTGTCTTGTTGGGAGATAGTATATGTCACAAACAAACTTTCAGAAGTTAGATGTTTATAAATTAGCTGAAAAATTCGCTGATGAAATTTGGAATATTGTTATAAAATGGGACGCATTAGCAAAAGATACTGTCGGCAAGCAAATTATTCGATCGGCTGATAGTATTGGTGCTAATATTGCTGAAGGAGATGGTCGAGGTAGCTATCAGGATCATCGGCGATTTATCAAGATTGCCAGAGGTTCTTTATATGAAACAAAGCACTGGTTGAGACGGGCTTATACTAGGCAACTACTAACAAGTACGCAAGTAGAAACACTCAAGCCAATTATTGACGAACTCTCGCCAAGGCTAAACGCCTATCTAAAATCTATAGGCAACACATCAGACAAAAATTAACAACTGCCAACTGCCAACTGCCAACTGCCAACTATCAACTATCAACTGCCAACTATCAACTGCCAACTGCCAACTGTCAACTGCCAACTATCAACTGCCAACTGCCAACTGCCAACTGCCAACTATCAACTGCCAAAGGAGGTAATATGCAATCGCGAACTGTAAGAGAAGGTTCTGTCGGGTTCTTAATTTTAGTAGGAATCGGTTTATTTGGCGGCTTAGTGCTCTGGCTGCGGGGCGTGCAGCTAGGGAACCGCAGCTACAAATTCGCCGTAGAATTTGGCAGCGCCCAAGGAATGCAAATAGGCACGCCCATCAGGTATCGTGGGGTTGCAGTCGGTAAAATTACCGCCCTCCAACCGGGTTCCAACGGCGTAGACGTGACGCTGGAGATTGCCCCCGGTACTTTAGTGATTCCCAGGGATGTTACGATCGAAGCGAATAAATCGGGTTTAATTGGCGAATCGTCGATCGACATTACCCCCAACTCGATTTTGCCAGAATCATTACTTACCGCCAATCCCGTTAGTGCCGACTGTCCCCCGGAGATTATCTGCCAAAATTCGCGCTTAAAAGGTCAAGCTGGAGTCACTATCGACGAACTAATTAAATCCACAGTCCGCCTAGCTAATTTATACACTGACCCCGCGCTGTTTAACAATATTAAATCTCTGGCAGAGAATACAGCAAACACAGCTAAAGGTGCAGCTAAACTCACTCAAGATTTATCGAATTTAACTAAGACTTCCCAAGCGGAAATAAAAAACTTGAATCAATCTGTAAGGGGAGACCTGGGCAGCTTAAATCAATCATTAAAAACCGAAATAGCAAGTTTAAATCAATCATTAAAGGGGGAAGCAAGCACCTTAAATCAATCATTAAAGGGGGAAGCAAGCACCTTAAATCAATCGCTCAAGACGGAAATATCAGGAGTTGCCGCTGATGTTTCTAAAGTAGCAGCTACGGCGGACACTTCCACAAAAGCCGTATCTGCAGCTGCGATTAATTCTGCTAATTCAGTAACTCAAGCAGCCAATCAAATTACATTGACAGCCAACCAAGTCAATTCTTTAGTAGCAACCAACCGCGGCAGTTTAGTCTCAACTCTGAATAACATCAATCAAAGCAGTCAGGAACTGCGGGTAGCTGTCAGCAGTTTGAGTCCGACAATTAATCGAATCAACCAAGGACAATTGCTGAACAATTTAGAAGTTTTATCAGCGAATGCTGCCCAAGCTTCTAGTAATTTGCGAGATTTATCCAGCCAGGTAAACAATCCCGCCAATTTGCTATTATTGCAGCAAACTCTAGATTCTGCACGAGCTACATTTCAGAACGTGCAGAAAATTACTTCCGACGTGGATGATTTGACGGGAGATCCGGCTTTCCGCAACAACATTCGCAGGTTGTTCAACGGATTGGGAGGCTTGTTGGGTTCGACAGAACAACTGCGACAGCAAGTTAAAGTGACTCAAACATTAGCTCCCCTTTCTGAGAAAGTAAATGCGAGTACACCTCCCAGAGATTCATCAGTAGATCCTGGATTTCCTCGCTTGCAAAAACAGCCCAAATTGCCTGTGATACCTTCTCAAACTGCCCGGTCAGTAGAACCAGTTGCTCCCGAAAAGACCCATTAAAACAGGGTATCATTGAATAACCGCCCTTGCACAAAAGTCAGGGCTGTTTCATTCTCGGTAGGGGCCGTGCCCCCGTGCCGGCCCTCTTGGTCTGATCTGCCGATCGAATCCTCTAGGTCGGGGGTAGGCACGGGGAGTAGGGGTAGCACTACCCCTACAAAATTCATGTTTTTGGTGAGAATGAAACAGCCCTTGCACAAAAGTGGCGATATACTCTAATTAGTAACCAGCGCAATACACACCCAGATTACAGCTAGTTAATAAGGTGCGCCTTTCGCACCCCGGCATTAAAGTTATTGTCCAAATCCTATTAACAAAAAACTCTTTCTATCGAAACAAGGAAAACCAATGACGCAAACATTATCGAAACCGGACGTAACCAAAAGTCAGTATAATATAACTTGGGAAAAATTGCCAGATGACTTTAAATTACCAGACGATCCTGTGGAAAACATCGACCAACCACTTTTAGCCGCGGCCCTCCGAGAAGCTTTGGATCTCGCAGGATTTATCCTAGCTTCAATGCTAATAGCTTCCAATTTTGGACTCTGTGCCAAAGTTAACGGCAAAACAGTAGTAAAAGCCCCTGATTGGGTGTACGTTCCGTCGGTATTGCCAGCAGAACCAGGAGAAGTTCGCCGCAGTTATACGCGCAATGCTGAGGGAGAAGTACCTGCTGTAGTGATGGAATTTTTATCGGATACTGACGGCAGTGAATATTCAAACAAACCGACATATCCTTACGGAAAATGGCGGTTTTATGAGCGAATTTTGCAAGTACCGATTTATGTAATTTTTGAACCTAAGTCGGGAGTATTGGAAGTGTACAAACTCTCGAATTCTGGAGAGTACGAATTGCAAGAACCGGATGCTAATCAGCGATTATGGATAGAATCAATGGGTTTATTTCTGGGGGTTTGGGAAGGTGAAAAATCTCAGAGAACGGGTTATTGGTTGCGCTGGTGGGATGAGAATGCCAATTTGCTGCTGTGGGGTGCGGAACGGGTGGAACAGGAACGCCAGAGGGCCGAAGAGGAACGCCAGAGGGCCGAAGAGGAACGCCAGAGGGCCGATCGATTAATGGCATACTTGAGAAGTCAGGGCATTGATCCTGATGGCATTTGAAGGTGTAGGGTTCGCGCGATCGAACAAAAGTTAATAAAATTGAGAAAACCGTTGCGCTCTCAAAAGCTTAATCTAAAAAAAGGATAAGGAGAAAATATGACACAAACAGCAGTCAAAAACTCTGTCACCGATAGTTGCCTGACTCTAAGAGGAGTGAGTTGGTCGCAATTTGAATCGCTAGAAGCCGCTTTTGAGTCTGTCGGCGGTATCAAATTTGCTTACTTAGATGGAATTTTAGAAATTATGACAGTTAGCCCCGAACATGAAGAGACAAAGGGTACTATCAGGGCTTTATTAGAAGCATACCTGAGAGAAAAGGGCATCCGGTTTTATATCAAGGGCGGGCCGACTTTGGGTAGTAAAGAACTGGGGGCGAGAAAGGAGCCTGATGAATCATATAATTTGACGACTAAAAAGGCAATTCCCGATTTGGCGATCGAAGTTGTATTCACCAGCGGTGGCATCGATAAACTTCAACTATACAAGCGGTTGGGCATACCCGAAGTTTGGTTTTGGGAAGATGGAGTGCTGAGTATCTATTATTTGAGGGAGGAGTACGAAAAAGTCGATCGCAGCGAGTTGTTACCGGAGTTAGACATTGCTTTGTTAGTGAGATATGTAACTTACTTCGATCAATATGATGCTGTTACTGAATTCATCAAGGCTTTGCGGGAATAAGAGGAATTTAAAAGTGCGATCGCTGCGGATGTGTAGTCAAAAATAGATAATACCATAAGCCCGACTTCTTGAAGAAGGCGAGGCTCTCAAGCACGAGAGCGTTTTACGTTTAATTAAATTAACCTACTTAGTTGCTGAAAACAAGTTTATAATAGATATACAACTCACAGGAAGCACGACCATGACAACAGTCGTTCCCACCCTCCAAACTTCTGAAATCGTATACCCTAGCGCTGATGGAGAACCATTGGCAGAAACTTACGACCATGTTTACGCAATCTTAACTACTTTAGAAGTCTTAAAACAATACCTCGGAGACCGTCGAGCTACTGTTTTAGCCAACCAATTTTTATACTACGCTCAAGGTTTCCCAAAAGTCCGCGTAGCACCAGACGTGATGGTGATTTTTGATGTGGAACCGGGTGGCAGAGATAATTACAAAATCTGGGAAGAAGGTCAAGTGCCGAAAGTGATTTTTGAAATTACCTCACCAGGTATTAAGTCGGAAGATCAAAATAATAAAAAAGACTTGTACGAAAGGTTAGAAGTTCAGGAATATTGGTTGTTTGACCCTAGAGGTGAATGGATTCCCGAACAATTGCGGGGGTACCGACTGGGAGTAGAGGGGTATCAATTAATTAGAGATAATCGCAGCGATGTATTGCAACTGCGGTTAGAAATAGAGGGAAAAATTCTTGGGTTTTATCGGGAAGATAATGGAGATAAATTATTGATTCCCGATGAATTGGCTTCAGCTTTAAAAGCGGAACGGCAACGGGCTGCTGAACTCGAATCTTTGCTAGCGCGTTATCGAGAACAATTTGGAGAATTGCCGGAGGATAACGGCTAAAGATGCAGGGGTGCGATCGCGCTTGACCAATTCGATCGCACTTTTATTTCTCAAGTAAATTGTTAGTGGAATGACGATCTGTCACAGCCGGGGCAAATTAGATGAGCAAGGATTAGGGGATGCGTAAGTCCTGTATCATCAGAAAAATGGGTAGAAACCCCGTCCTTCTAGGACGGCTTTACAATTGAATTTGCAATGCGCCACGAGTTGTAGGACAAAAACTTACAATCTGCGGGCGATGCGTTTTGAGTTAGACGCTTGCCT